>JAWWCG010000160.1:0-7328 GCA_033720555.1 Kiloniellales bacterium
CGTGCCGGTCGCGGCCCCGCAAGGCGAAGCCGGCGCCGCCGGCGCCGCCGACGGCCAAGAGCTAGAAGGACGCCTTGGGCGCGGCGAAGACTTCGTCGAAGGCGAGCTTCAGCGCCACGTCCAGATCGGCCAGCGTGACCGGCAGGCCGAGGTCGACCAGGGAGGTCACGCCGTGGCCCGTGATGCCGCAGGGCACGATGCCGTCGAAGTGGCTGAGGTCCGGCTCGACGTTCACCGCGATGCCGTGATAGCTCACCCAGCGCCGCAGCCGCACGCCGATGGCGGCGATCTTGTCCTCGCGGCCGGCGCCGCGCGCGACCCAGATGCCGATGCGCTCGGCGCGCCGCTCGCCGACGACGTTGAAGCGGGCGAGCGCCGCGATGATCCAGGATTCCAGGTCGCGCACGAAGCCGCGCACGTCGCCGCCGCGGCGCTGCAGGTCGAGCATCACGTAGGCCACGCGCTGGCCCGGGCCGTGGTAGGTGAACTGCCCGCCGCGGCCGCTGCGGTAGACGGGAAAGCGGCCGGGCTCGAGGAGGTCGCTCGCCTTGGCCGAGGTGCCGGCGGTGTAGAGCGGCGGGTGCTCCAGCAGCCACACCATCTCCGGCGCGCGGCCGGCGCGGATGTCGGCGACCCGTCGTTCCATGACCGCGACGGCGTCGGGATAGGCGACCGGCTCGCGCTCGATCCGCCACGCCACCTCGCCGTGCGCCGGCGCGGCCGTTCTTAGGGGTGCCGCCATGACCTTCGCCTGAACACCGAAAGACTGCAGACTAGCGCGCGCGAGGCCGGGGCGCGAGCGGCCTTTGGCTTTGCGCGCGCGGAGAGCGCTGGGTATCTTCCAGCGAACGGCAGGTATGACGATCTGGGGGTAGGAATGGCCGACACCCTGCGCGACGCGGCGCTCGCCTATCATCGCGCGCCCAAGCCCGGCAAGCTCGAGATCACGGCGACCAAGCCTCTCGCCAATCAGCACGATCTGGCGCTGGCCTATTCGCCTGGCGTGGCGGCCGCGTGCGAGGCGATCGCCGCGGACCCGAAGGAGGCGGCCGGGCTCACCGCGCGGGCCAATCTGGTGGCGGTCATTTCCAACGGCACGGCGGTCCTGGGCCTCGGCGCCATCGGCCCCTTGGCCGCCAAGCCGGTGATGGAGGGCAAGGCCGTCCTGTTCAAGAAGTTCGCCGGCATCGACGTCTTCGACATCGAGGTCGAGGAGCGCGACCCGGACAAGCTGGTCGACATCGTCGTCGCGCTGGAGCCGACCTTCGGCGGCATCAACCTGGAGGACATCAAGGCGCCCGAGTGTTTTCAGATCGAGGTCGCCTGCCGCGAGCGCATGAAGATCCCGGTCTTCCACGACGACCAGCACGGCACCGCGATCATCGTCGCCGCGGCCGTCTACAACGGCCTGCGCCTGGTCGGCAAGGAGCTGGGCGCGGTCAAGCTGGTGACCTCCGGCGCCGGCGCGGCGGCGCTCGCCTGCCTCAATCTGCTGATCGCGATGGGGCTCAAGCGCGAGAACGTCTGGGTCACCGACATCAAGGGCGTGGTCTATCGCGGCCGCCGCGAGGAGATGGACCCCTGGAAGGAGCCCTTCGCGCAGGAGACCGAGGCGCGGACCCTCGACCAGGTGATCGACGGCGCCGACATCTTCCTCGGCCTGTCGGCGCCCGGCGTGCTCAAGGCGGAGATGGTCGCCCGCATGGCCGAGGCGCCGCTCATCATGGCGCTCGCCAATCCGGTGCCCGAGATCATGCCGGAGGTGGCGAAGCAGGCGCGGCCGGACGCCATCATCTGCACCGGGCGCTCCGACTATCCCAACCAGGTCAACAACGTCCTCTGCTTCCCCTATATCTTCCGCGGCGCCCTCGACGTCGGCGCGACCACCATCAACGAGGAGATGAAGATCGCCTGCGTCAAGGCGATCGCCGATCTCGCCCAGGCCGAGCCGTCCGAGGTGGTGGCCAGGGCGCTCGGCGGCGAGGCGCCCAGGTTCGGGCCGGACTACCTGATCCCGAGCCCCTTCGATCCCCGCCTGATCCTGCAGATCGCGCCGGCGGTGGCCCGCGCCGCGATGGACAGCGGCGTCGCCTCGCGGCCGATCGCGGACTTCGCCGCCTATTGCGAGAACATGACGCGCTTCGTGTTCCGCTCCGGCATCATCATGAAACCCATGTTCCACCGCGCGCGCGAGGCGGGAAAGCGCCTGATCTACGCCGACGGCGAGGACCAGCGGGTGCTGCGCGCGGTTCAGGTGGTGGTCGACGAGGGGCTCGCCCGGCCGATCGTCGTCGGCCGCCCGGGCGTGGTGGCAAGCCGCATCGAGCAGTTGGCGCTCAGGGTGCGCGCGGGGCGCGACTTCGAGGTGATCGACCCGCACGACGACCCGCGCTACGGCGACTATTGGCGCGAGTACCACGCGCTGATGCAGCGCAAGGGCACGACCATCGACATGGCGCGCACCGTGGTGCGCACCGACAACACCGTGATCGCCGCCCTGGCGGTCCACCGCGGCGACGCGGACGCCATGCTGTGCGGCCTGGAGGGCGGCTATCACCGCCATCTCAAGCGGATCCACGACGTCATCGGCATGGCCGAAGGCGTCGAGGACTGCTCGGCCCTGAGCCTGCTGATCCTCGCCTCGGGCACCTATTTCCTCGCCGACACCTACGTCACCACGGAGCCGACGGCCGAGGAACTGGTCGAGATGGCGCTCATGTCGGCGGCCCACGTCCGGCGCTTCGGCATCGAGCCCAAGGTGGCGCTCTTGTCGCACGCCAACTTCGGCAGCTCGGACACGCCCTCGGCGCAGAAGATGCGGCGGGCGCTCAAGCTGCTGCACGAGCGCCACCCGGAGCTCGAGGTGGAGGGCGAGATGCATGCCGACGCGGCGCTCGACGAGACCATCCGCAATCGCATCTTTCCGAACTCGCGCCTCAAGGGCTCGGCCAACCTTCTGATCTTCCCCAACCTGGACGCCGCCAACATCGCCTACAACCTGGCGAAGTCCCTGGGCAACGGCCTCTCGGTCGGCCCGATCCTGATCGGCCTCGCCAAGCCCGCCCATGTGCTGACAAGCTCGGTCACCGCCCGCGGGATCGTCAACATGAGCGCGGTTGCCGTCGTCGACGCCCAGGACCGGGCGCGCGGTCGGAACGGGTAGGCCCCCCGTGTCGGACTCCTCGCAGGACTGGCTGCCGAAGGTCGATCCGGAGTCCGGCGCCACGGTCGAGGAGGACTATTCGCTCGCCCCGGAGCTGATCGAAAAGGTCCGCGCGGCCCTCGAGGCCGGGCAGATCGAGGCGGTCCAGGAGGTGATCGAGCCGCTGCACGTCGCCGACGTCGCGGACCTGCTCGAATACCTCGGCCGGGACGAGCTGCAGATCGTCATCCAGGGGCTCTGGGCCTTCATCGAGCCCGAGGTGCTGACCTATCTCGACGCCGCGGTGCGCGAGGAGGTGATCGAGCTGCTGACCCCGAAGCAGCTCGCCCGCGCGGTCTCCGAGCTCGACAGCGACGACGCGGTCGAGGTGTTCGAGGACCTCGACGTGGAGGCGCAGCACCGCATCCTGTCGCGCCTGCCGCGGGCCTACCGCACGCTGCTGGAAGAGAGCCTGACCTACCCGGAGGATTCCGCCGGGCGCCTGATGCAGCGCGAGATGGTGGTGATCCCCTCGGCCTGGTCGGTCGGCGAGACCATCGACCACATGCGCGAGGCCGAGGACCTGCCGGACGACTTCTACGACCTCTTCATCGTCAATCCCAAGCACAAGCCGATCGGCTTCGTGCCGCTCAGCCGGGTGCTGCGCACCAAGCGCCCGGTGCGCCTCACCGAGATCATGGAGACCGATCTGAAGCCGATCCCGCTCACCATGAACCAGGAGGACGTCGCCTACACCTTCCGCCAATACGGCCTGGTCTCGGCCCCGGTGGTCGACGAGGCCGGCCGCCTGGTCGGCGTGATCACGGTGGACGACGTGGTCCACGTGATCGACGAGGAGGCCGAGGAAGATCTCATGCGCCTCGCCGGCCTGGGCGAGAGCGACCTCTACAACGACCTGCTGGAGACCGTGCGCGCGCGCAGCCCCTGGCTGGTGGTGAACCTGGCGACGGCGATCCTCGCCTCGCTGGTCATCGGCCTGTTCGAGGGCACCATCGAGAAGGTCGTCGCGCTGGCGATCCTCATGCCGATCGTCGCCTCCATGGGCGGCAACGCCGGCACCCAGACGCTGACCGTGGCGGTGCGGGCGCTCGCCATGAAGGACCTCTCCTCCGCCAACGCCTGGCGCTTCGTCAACAAGGAGCTCCTGGTCGGCCTGTTCAACGGCGTCCTGTTCGCCGTCATCACCGGCGCGATCGCGTGGTATTGGTTCGATCGGCCCGAGATCGGCCTGGTGATCGGCGCGGCCATGGTCGTCAACCTGATCGTGGCCGGCCTGAGCGGCACCCTGATCCCGATCTGCCTGGAGCGCCTCGGCGTCGACCCGGCGGTCGCCTCCACCGTGTTCCTGACCACGGTGACCGACGTGATCGGCTTCTTCGCCTTCCTCGGCCTCGCCGCGGCGTTCCTGCTCTAGCCTCTAGCGCCGCCGCCGGCCCGCATCTCTCGCCCGGCGTCTCTCGCCACGCACCTCGCCAGGGCGTATGCTGGCGGCGGTCAGGAGGAGTCCCGCGTCATGGCCGCCAAGCAGATCGCCAACCGCATTCCCGGCCTCGACTTCGGCCTCGGCGAGACCGCCGATCTCCTGCGCGCCACGGTCGAGGGCTTCGCCCAGGACGAGATCGCGCCGCGCGCCGCCGAGATCGACCGGAGCAACGAGTTTCCCCGCGACCTCTGGCCGCGGCTGGGCGAACTCGGCCTGCTCGGCATCACCGTCGAGGAGGAGCTGGGCGGCGCCGGCATGGGCTACCTCGAGCATTGCGTCGCCATGGAGGAGATCAGCCGCGCCTCGGCCTCGGTCGGCCTCTCCTACGGCGCCCACTCCAACCTCTGCGTCAACCAGATCCGGCGCAACGGCAGCGCCGCGCAGAAGGCCCGCTACCTGCCCGAGCTGATCTCCGGCGCCCACGTCGGCGCGCTCGCCATGAGCGAGCCCGGCGCCGGCTCGGACGTGGTCGCCATGACCACCCGCGCCCGGCGCGCCAAGGACCGCTACCTCCTCACCGGCCGCAAGATGTGGATCACCAACGGTCCCGACGCCGAGGTGCTGGTGGTCTACGCCAAGACCGATCCCGAGGCGGGCTCGCGGGGCATCTCCGCCTTCCTGGTCGAGAAGGCCATGCCAGGCTTCACGACCGCCCAGAAGCTCGACAAGCTCGGCATGCGCGGCTCCAACACCTGCGAGCTGGTGTTCGAGGACTGCGAAGTGCCGGCGGAGAACCTGCTGGGCGCCGAGGGCAGGGGGGTCGAGGTGCTGATGAGCGGCCTCGACTACGAGCGCGCGGTGCTGGCCGCCGGGCCGCTCGGCATCATGCAGGCCGCCCTCGACCTGGTGGTGCCCTACCTGCACGAGCGCGCCCAGTTCGGCCGGCCGATCGGCGAGTTCCAGCTGATGCAGGCCAAGCTCGCCGACATGTACGTCGCCCTCAACGCGGCGCGGGCCTACGTCTATGCTGTGGCGCGGGCCTGCGACCGGGGCGAGACGACCCGCAAGGACGCCGCCGGCGCTATCCTCCACGCCGCCGAGCAGGCGACCTGGATGGCGAGCCAAGCGATCCAGGCCCTGGGCGGCCAGGGCTACGTCAACGAAACCGCGGCCGGGCGCCTGCTGCGCGACGCCAAGCTCTACGAGATCGGCGCCGGGACCTCCGAGATCCGCCGCTGGCTGATCGGCCGCGAGCTCTACGAGGAAACCGGCTGAGGCAGCCCGGGCCGGGCGGGCCCCAGCCGACCTGCCGTCCAACGCCCGTTAGTACCTACCTAACTATTAAATCTTCACAGGATTATGAGAGTAGTATCATATAACGATATTATCATTGATATTTGGCCTTCAGAAAGTTAGTATGGAGAAACTATAGATACTCTCCCGGGGCTATCATGACCAACGTCGTCGATCTTAACAAACAACGCATGGACGCCTTGTGCGCCGGCCTGCCGTCGAAATCGGCCAAGATGCGCCGTCTGGCGGCGGCCGGCTTCAAGCGGGCGGAGATCGCGCGCTACCTCGGCGTGCGCTACCAGTTCGTTTACAACGTGCTGGCGGCGGCGGCCCCGGCTGGACCGGCGGCCCCGGTGGCACCGTCGGCTGGGCGCGCCAAAGCGGCGGCGGCCCGCGACGAGCCGGCGCGCTGCGCCTGGGCCGGCCTCGAGCGGGGCGGGCGCCTGGAGGTGCCGGCGGCGTTCCTCGAGGCGCTGGGCCTGAGCGCCGGCGACCGGGTGCAACTGGTCCTGGAGGGGGACTCGCTGCGGGTCCTGACCCACGACGCGGCCTTGCGGGAGCTGCAGGCGCAGGCCGAGCCCTTCGTGCCGGACGGCGCCAGCCTGGTCGACGCGCTGCTGGCCGAGCGGCGGGCCGAGAGCGACCCGGATAAAACGGATGGCTGACGTGGTCCTCGACGCCTCGGCCGTCCTCGCGCTGCTCGAGGACGAGCGCGGCGCCGACAAGGTCTGGGCGCACCTGCCGGGGGCGCGGCTTTCGGCGGTGAACGCGGCCGAGGTCGTCGCCAAGCTGGTCGACGGCGGCTCCGAGCCGGCGGAGGCCGGCGAGCTCCTGGCCCGGCTGGGGGCGGAGATCGTGCCGTTCGAGGCGGGCGACGTCGCCCTCTCGGCGGGCGCACGCCGCGGCGGGCGCGCGCTACCGCTGGGCGCCCGGGCCTGTCTCGCGCTGGCTGAGCGCTTGGGCCTGCCGGCGCTGACCGCCGACCGGACTTGGGCCGAGCTCGGCGGCGCCGCGAAGGTCGAGCTGATCCGCTAAAGCGCGAGGCCGACCTTGCGGCCCTCGTAGGTCGCCATGTTGGCGAGGCGCGGCGCGACGCAGTCGCCGATCTGATGGAGCTCCAGGCCGCGGCCGGCGAGCTCGTCGGCGAGCCAGGAATTGGCCACGTTGGTGGTGGCAAGCACCAGGGAGTCGGCGTCGACGCGGGTCTCGCCGCCGTCGCGCAGGTCGATCACCGTGGCGCCGTCGCCGTGCCATTCGGCGATGCCGGACTCGGTGAAGACGCGCACCCCCAGGTGCTTGAACTTCTGCCGCAGCGGATAGTCGGCGGTGGTGCGCGCCAGCTCCTGGGCGGCCATGGCGTAGCGGGTGACCAGCGTCACCTCGTGGCCCTGCTCGGCCAGGTGCCAGGCGGTGCCGCAGCCGTGCCAGTGGCCGAGGTCGTCGAGCAGC
>JAWWCG010000161.1:0-7326 GCA_033720555.1 Kiloniellales bacterium
CGCCGAGCGGATCGGCGCGCATCCCGCCGGCACCTCCTTCACCTTGGCGGCCTATTGCGAGGCCGACCCGCAGGCCGCGCGGGCTCGCGCCGAGGCCGGGATCCTGTGGGTCTACCGTAAGATCTTCGAGGTTTCGCGACACCTCCTCGCCGCCCGCATCAAGGGCTACGAGCACTATCGCAATCTCGGCCGGCTGGTGCCCCTGCTCGACCGGGCCCTCTCGTTGTCGCTCTTGGAAACCCTGGGGTTGGCGACCGTCGGCAGCTCCGCGCAGGTGGCGGAGCGCTTGCTGGCGCTGCAAGCTTCGGGCCTCGAGCGGGTGAGCCTCATGGTGGGCGGCGGCGATCTGCCGGCGCGCCGCGTGGTGGACTGCCTTACCCTCATCGCCGAAGAGGTCGTGCCCGCCCTGGAGCGGGCTGCCGCGGCGCCCGGCGCGATCGCGGTACCGGCATGACCTCCGGCCTGCAACAGCTCGCCGGCCTCGAGCGCCGCTACACCGACCCCATGGCCGTGATCGACTGGCAGCGCAAAGACTCGGGCAAGCCGTGGCTGCCGCCGGAACTGCTGAGCCTCTCGGGCCTGGCGGTCCAACGGGATATGACGCCCGAGCAGATACGGCGCCTCAGCCAAGTCGACTTCGCCCGCCTCTGCGCCGCCGGCCTCTGGGTCGAAGGACTGCTCATGCACCGCCTCACGGCGGCGCCGACGGCGCAACTGCCGGCCAAGGACGCCCGGCTGCTGCTGCAGGAGGTGCGCGAGGAGGCGGGGCACGGCCTGATGTTTCTCGAGATGATCGATCGCGCCGGCTTGAGCGGCGTCGGCCTCTTGGGCGACACGCGCCTGCTGAGCTGGGTGGCCCGGCGGCTCGACCCGGACTCGCCGGAGTTCTGGGCCATGGTCTACCTGGGCGAGGCGATCACCGACAGCTTCGCGCTCAAGGCCCTGAAGCTGGGGGGAGACCGGATCTGCCCGCTGGCGCGGGACGTCTTGCGGTTTCACCACCGCGACGAGGCGCGTCACATGGCGGCGGCCAAAGCCTTTCTCAAGGCCCGCTGCGCGGGCTTGTCGGGCTACCGGAGGCGGCGCCTCAAGCTCATGATCCAGCACATGCTGCCGCGCTTCCTGACGGCGACCCTCTATCCCACCGAGGCGAGCCTCGGCGTAGTGGGCCTGCCTCGGCCGGAGGCCGTCTTGCAGGACGCCCTTGCCTGTCCGCGGCGCCGCGCGATGGCCGAGACCTGCGCGGCGTCGGCCCTGCGGACCATCCAGGAATGCCTCGAGCGGCCTCGGCCCCCGGCTGGGCGCGACAGGCGGCCACACGGCTTCGGCGCGCAGGTCCTTTTCGTGGGCAGCGAGGTCTACCGCCGGGCGGCCTACGGCAAGAACCATCCCCTGGCGATCCCCAGGATCGCCACGGTGATGGATCTCTGCCGCCATTTGGGCTGGCTTGGCGCGGCCGATTTCGTGGACAGCCCCACGGCAAGCGAGGCGCAGCTCTTGCGCTTTCACGACCGCAGCTACCTGGACGCCTTACGGCGGGCGGAGGAGAGCGGCCGCGCGGATCGGGCGACCCGCGAGCGCTTCGCCCTCGGCACCCTGGAAAACCCGATCTTTCCGGGCATGTACGAACGGGCCGCCACCTCGGTCGGCGGCTCGATCCTGGCGGCGGAGATCGCCCTGCGCGGCGGTCTTGCCTACCACCCCTCCGGCGGGACCCATCACGGGCGGCCGGACCGGGCGAGCGGGTTCTGCTACTTCAACGACCCGGTGTTCTGCATCCTGACCCTGCTCGACGGCGGCCTCGAGAGGGTCTTCTACGTCGACCTTGACGCCCATTTCTGCGACGGGGTGCAGGACGCCTTCGCCGACGACGACCGGGTCTTCACCCTGTCGATTCACGAGGCGGGACGCTGGCCCTACGGCGGCGCCGTCGCGGACCGGGCCGGCGGAGCGGCGCGCAACCTGCCGGTGCCGGCAGGCTTCAACGACAGCGAGCTCGCCTTCCTGATGGCGAATGCCGTGCTGCCGCTCGGCCGCGCCTTCGGCCCTCAGGCCGTCGTGGTCACCTGCGGCGCCGACGGCCTTGCGGGCGACCCCCTTTCCCGCATGGAGCTGAGCAATCGGGCGCTCTGGCAGGCGGTCCAGGAGGTGACGGCGCTGGCGCCCAGGGCCGTGGTGCTGGGCGGCGGCGGCTACAATCCCTGGACCGTATCGCGCTGCTGGGCGGGGCTGTGGGGCCGGCTGCGCGGCGACGACACCGAGATCGACCTGCCGCCCGACGCCAAGGCGCTCCTGTTCGACCTCGATTGCGACTTGGTCGACGAGGACGAGCGTCCGGAGGACTGGTTCACCCGGCTGATCGACCGGCCCAACCTCGGGCCGGTGCGCGAACAGGTGTCCGATCTGGTGCCCGCCGTGATGGCGGCCTGAGGGCAGGGGAGAGGCGCGCGCCATGACTTGGCTGAACCGTCTGGAAGGCATCGAGGAGCTCGAGGACGCCCGTCTCGATCCGGCGCTCGTGGCCGAGATGGAACGGGCCTCCGAGGCCGTCGCGGGCGATGCGGCCGCGCGGCCGATCCGCTTCTCGACGCCGACCTTCAAGGCTTACGCGAGCACCGAGCTGAAGGGCTGCGCAAAGGACAGCTTCCCGGCCTTCTCCATTACCGCCGGCGGCTGCGCCCTCATGTGCGACCACTGCCAGGCGAAGATCTTGGAGCCCATGATCCCGGCCACCAACCCGGCGATGCTCGACCAAAAGGTCCGCGACCTGATCTTGCTTCAGGACCTGCGCGGGTTCCTGCTCTCGGGCGGCTCCAACCGGCGCAACGAGATCAACTACGAGCGCTTCTATCCGGTCATCGAGGGGCTGAAACGGGACTTTCCCCACCTCAAGATCGCGATCCACACGGCGCTAACCGATCGCCGCGGCGCCCGGCTGATGGCGAGCGCCGGCGTCGACACCGCCATGATGGACGTGATCGGGGCCGAGGAGACGATCCGCCAGGTCTATCACCTCGAGCGGCCGGTCGACGATTTCGAGGCCACGCTGGACGCCCTGTGCGCGACCTCGATGGAGATCGTGCCCCATGTCGTCATCGGCCTGCATTACGGCCGCATCCTCGGCGAATACGCGGCTCTCGACATCGTCGCCCGGCACGCCGTCGAGGCCCTGGTGCTGGTCGTCGTGATGCCCTTCTACGCAGCGCCCGGGACCTTCATGACGCCCGAGACGCCGGAGATCGGCCGGCTCTTCCTGGCGGCCCGCCGGCGCCTGGCCGATCGTCGGGTCCTGCTCGGCTGCGCCCGCCCGGCCGGCCTGCACAAGCGCGAGACCGACAGCTATGCCGTCATGGCCGGCCTCGACGGCATCGCCTTTCCGGCCGACGGCATCGTCGCCGTGGCCGAGGCCATCGGCCGGCCCTACCTTCAGGAGCACGCCTGTTGCTCGATCAAGATCGGCGCCGCGCCCGCCGCCGGGTCGACGGCGGCCTGCGGGGCACCATGAGCGCCGTCGACGCAGATGTCGTGGTGGTCGGTCTGGGGCCGGCCGGCAGCGCCGCGGCGGCGGCGGCGGCCGAACGGGGCCTAACGGTGGTGGCGATCGACCGCCGCGAGCAGGCGGGCGTTCCGGTGCAATGCGCCGAGTTCGTGCCGTCCATGGTGGCGCAAGACGTGGACGACATCGAGCGGGTCAGCCTGCAGCCGATTCGCGCCATGGCGACCTTCGTCGAGAGCGAAAGCCCGGACGTCACCTCCTGCTTCCGCGGCCGGATGATCGACCGCCGGGCCTTCGATGCGGCCCTCGTCGCCAAGGCTGAGGCCGCGGGCGCGGTTTGCCGCTTCGCCACGACCCTGCGGGGCTTGAGCCGGGACGGCGGCGCCCGGCTGAACGACGGCACGGTGCTCAGGGCCAGGATGATCATCGGCGCCGACGGCCCGCGCTCCCGGGTCGGCCGGGCGATCGGCCAGGTCAACGCGCCGCTGGTCGAAACCCGCCAGATCACGGTGCCGTTGCCGGCGCCGCACGCGGCAACCGACATCTTCCTCTCGGCCGACGTGCCCGGCGGCTATGCCTGGCTGTTTCCCAAGGGCGAGTGCGCCAATCTCGGCCTCGGCGTCGATCCCAGCCGGAGAAAGGTCTTGAAGCCGCGGCTCGAAGGCCTGCATCGCCGGCTGGCGCTCGAAGGCCGGGTCGGGCGCGAGGTGCTGGGGCATACCGGCGGCGCCATTCCGGTGGGCGGGATCCTGGACCTGAGCGGGCGTCTGGGGCGGGTGCCGGTTCTGCTCGCCGGCGACGCGGCCGGGCTGACGAACCCGGTGACCGGCGCCGGGATCAGCGCCGCGGTGATCTCCGGCGCCCTGGCGGGCCGCGCGGCCGCCTCCTGGGCCGCCGGCGACGCCGACGCCATGGAGGACTACCGGGACGAAGTGACCGCGATCTTCGGCCCGTCCATCGAAAGGGCCCGGCAGAGGCGCACGGACTTGCTCGCATGCTACGCCCGCGACGGCCTGCCGACGCCCGCAGCCCTGCGCCAGGGGTGGATCGCCTATCCCCAGTACTGGGGGCGGCACGCATGACACGGGCGCGCACATCGGGAGGCCGACCATGACCTGTCTCAAACCGGAGGCCGCCAAGCCGGGCGGCGCGGGCCCCGGCGGCCTCGATTTCAACCCGGCCCCGGCCATGTCCCCCAGGGCGCCCGGGCAGATCCCGCCGGAGGCGAGAAACGGCGCCCGGGTGAAGGCCAACGACCTGGCGCCGCAAGGGGCCTATTTGCCCAACTACAACATACTGACGCCGCACATGCGCTCGCCCGACTACGTGCAGATGTCGACGGCCGCGGCGATCACCCTGGGGATCATGTCGGGCAAGATGTACCGCTGCGCCTGCACCCGCTGCCTGAATCTGCTGCTGACCTATCCCGAGGGCTGCCGCGCCAACTGCGCCTATTGCGGCCTGGCGCGCCACCGCGAGGCCGAGCGGGACTACGCCGACCGCAACTTCATTCGCGTCGATTGGCCGGCGGTGCCGCTCGAGCGGGTCATCGAGATCGTCGCCGCCGACGGCGCCGCCACGCCGTTCCACCGCATGTGCATCTCCATGATCACCCATCCCAGATCCGATGCCGACACGGTCGAGGTCCTGACCCGCTGGACCGCGGCGATCGCGCCGGATGCGGTGCCGGTCTCGATCCTCTCCAACCCGACCACCATGGAGCGGGACGATGTCGGCCGGCTCCACGAGCTCGGCGCCGACATCTTCACGGTCGCCCTCGACGCGGCGACCCCGGAGATCTTCGAGCGGACCCGCGGCAAGGGCGTGCAATCGCCCCACAGCTGGGCCAAGTACTGGGAGGTTCTGGAGCACGCCCGCGACATCTTCGGCCCCCAGAAGTTCGGCGCCCACATCATCGTCGGCATGGGGGAAAGCGAGTTCGATGTCCTGAGCCTCGTCCAGCGCCTGGTGGACATGGGCGGCCACAGCCACATGTTCTGCTTCTTTCCGGAGAAGGGATCCCTGATGGACCACCTGCCGGCAACCCCGCGCAGCCAATGGCGGCGGGTTCAACTGGCGCGCTATCTGATCGACTATTACGGCGTGCGGGTGGAGCACATGGCCTTCGACGAGGCCGGCCGGGTGGTCGGATTCGGGCTGCCCAAGGCGGAGCTGGACGCGGTGATCGAGGCCGGCATCGCGTTCCGCACGTCGGGCTGTCCCGGCAAGTTCCGCGACGACGTCTCGGCCTGCGACCGGCCGTTCGGCGATTCTCCGCCGAGCGATATCGCCAGCTATCCCTTCCAGCCGGCCGGAAAGGACATTCGAAAGATCCGCAGGCAACTCAGCCTGCCGAAAGATCGCCCCTGAGACGGCCATGGCCAAGCCCTTTCGCGTCATCGACACGGGCCTGAGAGACGGCCGCCGCAACGTCGCCTTCGATCAGACCATGATCGCGCTGCATAAGGCGGGCGAGATTCCGGACACTATTCGTTTCCTGCGGTTCCCGCCCACCGCTTTGATCGGCCGTCACCAGTCGCTCAGCCGGGAGGTTCGCCTCGACCATTGCCGGAAGAATGGCATCGGCATCGCGCGCCGGATCACCGGCGGCGGCGCGATCTATTTCGACGAGGGCCAGCTCGGTTGGGAGCTGGTGTTCGCGCGGCGGACGCTGGCGGTTTCCAACCTGGCGGACGTGACCCGGTTGATCTGCGAGGCGGCGGCCCTCGGTCTCAGGCGGCTCGGCGTGGACGCCCAATTCCGGCCGCGCAACGACATCGAGGTGGCGGGCCGCAAGCTGTCGGGCACCGGCGGGTTCTTCGACGGAGATAGCCTGTTCTATCAGGGCACCCTCTTGATCGATTCCGATATGGACGCCATGGTCGCGGCCTTGAAGGTGCCCGAGGCGAAGCTGAAGAAGCGGAACCTGGATTCCGCCCGCCGGCGGGTGGTGACGCTGCGCGAGCTGCTGGGCGCCGACGTGCCGCCGCCGGAGGCCGTCAAGGCGGCCTTGGTGGACGGCTTCGCAGAGGGCCTGGGGATCGAGCCGCGGCCGGGCTCCGTCACCGAGCTGGAAGAGGCCGAGGCCCGACGCCGGCACGACGAGGATATCGGCACCGAGGCCTTCGTGGCCGAAATCGACGAGCCGGCGGCCGGCGACGGGGTGCTCAGCGCCAGCCACAGCGGGCCCGGCGGCACCCTGAGCGCCTATTTGCGCCTGGAGGGCCCCGGCGAAGGCCGGGTGCGCGAGCTTCTCCTCACCGGGGACTTCTTCGTCACCCCGCCCAAGACGATCTTCGATCTCGAGGCGAGCCTGCGCGGCCAGCCGGTCGCCGACGTCGGCGCCGCGGTCATGCGGTTCTTCGAGACGGCGCCGGTCGACCTCTCGACCATCGCGCCGGAGGACGTGCGCCGCGTGATCGAGGCGGCCCTGGCGACACGATGAGCCGCTGATTTTCCGTAAGGCCCGCCACCCATGGTTTCGCCCACCTCGCCGATCTTCGTCGTCCAGCACACCTCCGGGGAGTTCCTCGGACTCATGGAGGACCACCTGGAAGGACGGGGCATTCGCTTCGTCTACGCCCGGCCCTTCACCGACACGGGGCAGCTGCCCGCGACTCTCGACTACGCCAAAGGGCTGGTGCTCCTGGGAGGGGGCCCCTGGGGAACCGGCGGCGGCCGCGCCGTGCCGTCGCTGCCCGAGGAACTCGACCTGACCCGCCGCTGCCTGGGCCTCGGCAAGCCGGTGATCGGGATCGGCCTGGGCGCGCAGATCTTGGCCCTGGCCGCGGGCGGCGCGCGGGAGACTTGCGCCTTGGAGTTCTCGGTAA
>JAWWCG010000162.1:0-7306 GCA_033720555.1 Kiloniellales bacterium
CCTGGCGCAGGCCAGGGGTGGCCGCGGCGGCCCGGCCGCCCTGTTCGCGCGCCTCATGATCCGCGCCGCGGCCGCCGTCGTCCCGGCTGAGTGACGACGTCGGCGCGGGGCGATGGCCGCGCTTCGCTCGGCGGCGACCTCAGGCCTTGGCGGCCAGGAAGCGCACCACCTCCGCCTCGCCCTGATGGCGCCGGCCTTCGTCCAGCAGAATGCGTCCGGCGAGCGCCTCGAGCACGCCGTGGTCGGGCAGCGCGGCGGTGATCTCGGCGAGGTCGTAGAGGTGCTCCGGCGAGTCGGGGCCGCGGGCCCGCGCGCTCTGCGCCTTGGCGAAGGCCTCGACCACCAGCCAGCCGCCCGGCGCCAGGGCGTCCCACGCCACCCGCAGGGCCCGCGCGCGCAGCGCCGCCGGACCCTGGAAGTAGATCAGCAAGGCGGCGTCGAAGGCTTGGCCCGCGGCCGGCCGCCAGGTTTCGAAGTCGGCGACGATTCGCTCGACCGTCGCGCCGGCGGCGCTGTCCAGGGCCAGCGCGTTGCGCACGGCGACGGCCGAGGAATCGAGCGCGCAGACCCGCACGCCGCGCAGCGCCAGCCAGCGGCTGTTGCGTCCGTCGCCGTCGGCCAGGCACAAGGCCGAGCGGGCCGCGAAGTCCGAGCGGGCGGCGATCTCGCGCAGGTATTGGTTCGGCTCCCGGCCGAACAGGCCGTCCGGCGCGGCCGCGTATTTGCTGTCCCAATCCGGCATCGGGGCCTCGACATGTCGCCTGGCGTCGCGCGACCAAGCTATCGGAGAACGCCGAGGGTTGCTAACCTTATGGCGATGACGCGATGCCGCGAGGCGCGACGCGCGGCCGTGGCCCCGATCTCGCGGGCGGCAGGCCCAAGGGGAGCCGAATGCGGCGAATGACGATGGCGCTCGGGCAGGGCGCGCCCTTGGCCTGCCTGCTCGCGGCCTTGGTCGTCGCGGGTCTCGTCGCGAGTCTCGTCGCGGCGCCGGCCCGGGCGCGCACGGTGACGGACTCCGCCGGACGCACGGTCGAGCTCCCCGACGCCGTCGAGCGGGTCTACGCCGCCGGGCCGCCGGTCTCGATCCTGCTTTACGTGCTGGCGCCGGACCGCCTGACCGGCTGGCCCCGCGCCCCCAAGGCTTACGAGCGCCCCTACCTGGCGGTGGCCTATCTCGACCTGCCCGAGACCGGCCGGCTGACCGGCCGCGGCGACACGGCGAACCTGGAGGCGGTGTTGCGGACCCGGCCGGACCTGATCTTCGACTTCGGCTCGATCGGCGACACCTACGTCTCGCTCGCCGACCGCACCCAGGCGCAGCTCGGCATTCCCTATCTGCTGATCGACGGCCGCTTCGAGAACACGCCCGAGGCCCTGCGGCTCATGGGCGAGGTGCTCGACGTGTCGGCGCGCTCCGAGCGCCTGGCCGGCTACGCCGAGCGCCTCTTCGCGGAGCTCGACCAGGTGCTCGCCGGGGTGCGCGAGCAGGCGCGGCCGCGGGTCTACCTGGCGCGCGGGCCCGACGGCCTGGAGACCGGGCTCAAGGGCTCGATCAATACCGAGATCATCGAGCGCGCCGGCGGCCGCAACGTCGCCGACCCGGGCGAGGACTCCCTGGGGCGGCGCGGCATCACGCGGGCCTCGATCGAGGACGTGATCGTCGCCGACCCGGACACCATCGTCACCTGGGACCGCAACTTCTTCGAGCGGGTCTGGTCCGACCCGCTGTGGGCCGACATTGCGGCGGTGCGGCGCGGGCGGGTCTATCTCGCGCCGACGGCGCCGTTCGGCTGGATCGACCGGCCGCCGTCGGTCAACCGCCTGATCGGCCTGAAATGGCTCGCGGGCCTCTTCTATCCCGATCGTTTTTCGTTCGACCTGCGCCGCGAGGTCCGCGCGTTCTATCGGCTGTTCTATCATGTCGATCTCGACGAGGCGGAGCTGGACCGGCTGATCGAATGGGCGAACGGACGACCTTGAGGCGCGCGCGCTCGGCGCCCTTCGCCAGCCTGGTCATCGGCGGCTTCGGGGCCGCCTTGTGTCTGCTCACCCTGTTCGCGGTCACCGTCGGGCCCTATCCGATCTCCCTCGGCGAGATCCTCGGCGCCGTGCTGCGCGCGCTCGCGGGCGGCGCCGGCGACCCGGCGCGCGACCAGGTGGAAACCGTGCTGTTCCAGGTGCGCATTCCGCGCGTCGTCGCCTCGCTCCTGGTCGGCGCCGCGCTGGCGGCGGCCGGGACCGTCTATCAGGGCCTGTTCCGCAACCCGCTGGTCTCGCCGGACATCCTCGGCGTCTCGACCGGCGCCGGGCTGGGCGCGGCGCTCGGCATCCTGCTCTCGCTGCCGGTGATCGCGATCCAGGGTCTCGCCTTCGCCGGCGGGCTCGCCACCGTCGTTCTGGTCTACGCGCTGGCCACCGCCGTGCGCGGCCACGAGCCGACCCTGGTGCTGGTGCTGGCCGGCGTCGTCCTCGGCTCGCTTGCCGGGGCCTGCATCTCGCTGATCAAGATTCTCGCCGACCCCTACGACCAGTTGCCGGCCATCACCTTCTGGCTGCTGGGCTCGCTGGCCAGCATCAAGCCCCAGGACGTCTGGTCGGCGCTGCCGGCGGTGCTGCTCGGCCTGGTGCCGCTCGTGCTGGTGCGCTGGCGCATGAACCTCATGGCGCTGGGCGACGAGGAGGCGAGCGCCCTGGGGATCGATCCCCGGCGCCTGCGCATCGTCTTCATCGCGGCGGCCACCCTGATGACGGCGGGCGTGGTGGCGATCTCGGGGGTGATCGGCTGGGTCGGCCTGGTCATGCCCCACATCGCCCGCCTGGTGGTGGGGCCCAATTTCGACCGACTCCTGCCGACCGCCATGCTGATGGGGGCCGGCTACCTGGTCATGGTCGACACGCTGGCGCGCACCCTGGGCAGCACCGAGGTGCCGCTCGGCATCCTGACCGCGTTCCTCGGCGCGCCGGTCTTCCTGTGGCTGCTGGCGACCGGCCGGAGGGGCTGGTGAGCATCCTGCGCACCGAGCGGCTCGACTTCGGCTATCCGAGGTTTCCGGTCGGCCTCGGCGTCGACCTGGAAATCCGGCCGGGCGAGGTGCTGTGCCTGCTCGGCCCCAACGGCTGCGGCAAGACGACGCTGTTCAAGACCATCCTCGGTCTGATTCCCCGCCAGGGCGGGCGGATCCTGTTGGACGCGGAGGACCTGGCGCGGCTCGACCGGCGCGACATCGCCCGGCGCATGGCCTAGGTGCCCCAAGCCCACGCGGCGGTCTTCCCCTACAGCGTGCGCGACATGGTGCTGATGGGCCGGACCGTCCATCGCGGCCTGTTCTCGAGCCCCGGCCAGGACGACCGGGCGCGCGCCGAGGCGGCCCTGGCGCAAATGGGAATCGCGACGCTCGCCGAGCGCGACTACACCCGGATCTCTGGCGGCCAGCGCCAGCTCGCGCTGATCGCGCGCGCCCTGGCGCAGGACGCCGGGCTGGTGGTCATGGACGAGCCGACCGCCAGCCTCGATTTCGGCAACCAGGTGCTGGTCCTCAAGGAGGTGCGCCGGCTGGCCGCCGCCGGCCTGGGCGTGGTGCTGTCGACCCACAACCCCGATCACGCCTTCGCCTGCGCCAGCCGCGTGCACCTGCTGGCCGACGGCACCACCCGCGCCGCCGGGGTGCCGCGCGAGGTCCTGACGCCCGAGGTGCTGACCCGGACCTACGGCGTGTCGGTGGCCGTCGAGCAGCTCGCCAACGGCCAGCCCGTGTGCGTTCCCGAGGATCTCTCGGGATAGGCCGCTGGAAGTGGCCGCGGGAAGTGGCCCCCTGAACTCTGTCGAGGCGCCGGTCAGCCGACCCCGAGGATCACCTCGGAGGATTTGATGATCGCGGAGACCTCGGAGCCGTTCGTCAAGCCGAGGCGCTCGACCGACTCGACGGTGACGGTCGAGGTGATGGTGTTGCCGCCGCCGATGTCGATCTGGACCTCCGCCGCGACGGCGCCTTTCTTGATGTGGGTGACCTTGCCTTTGAGGATGTTGCGTGCGCTCAGTTCCATCTCGTCGTCTCCCTCGCTGGATGCTTGGTTTCACGTCGGGCTACGGCCCGTTGAAGTGGACCGTGCCGTGATCGGACACGTCGTATCCCTTCAGTTCCTTCGCCCGCGCCGCGAAGGCCTCCGACCGGCAGAAGGCGAGAAACCTCTGCATCGGCGGCTCGAACCAGGCGCGGCGGTCGACCAGCAGATCGAAGCGCTCCTCGACGACCGGCAGGAAGGGCAGGCGGTATTGCGCGGCCAGTGCGGCCAGGCCGAAGGTCGCCTCCGCCTTGCCCTCGACGACGGCGAGCGCCGCGTCGACCTCGGTGCGCGCCGGCGCCATGAGTTCGAGGTCGTCGGCGGCGAGGCCCGCCTCGCCCAGAACGTGCAACAGCAGGGAATGGGCGCCGGCCTCCGCCTGGCGCGGCACCACCCGCCGGCCCTTGAGGTCGGCGAGCGTGGCCACCGGCCGGTCCAACGTGTCGGCGAGGATGAGGCCGCGCTGGCGTTTCGCCCATTCCACCAGAACCACCGGCATGGCGCCGCAGCGCTCGCGCACGATCGGCGTGTTCCAGTCGTCCTGGTCCGGGTCGTAGAGGTGCAGGCCGGTGGCGACGCCCTCGCGGCGCACGAAGCGCTCGAGGCCGTCGAGGCTGGCGTCGAAATAGGTGGCGACGCCGCTTTGCGACTGCCTGAGTGCCCAGTCGAGCAGGGGGTCGTGGCTGCCGAGAAACACGCTCGGCAGGGGCGCCGGCGTCAGCCCCTCGAGGCCGGAGCTGCGCTGCAGCAGCCAGGCGTTGATCGCGGCGCGCGGAAACAAGAGCTTGCCCATCGCCCGGGAGCACGGCACCTCGCCCGAGGCCGCCAGGTCGTAGACCTTGCGCTCCTTGATGCGCAACAGCTCGGCGAGCTCCTTGGTGGTGAGGTATTCCGACATCCGCGCGGGGTCCACTCCGGCTTCGCCCGGGTTCGTTCGCGTTGGGGCGCGCTAAGTCCGGCATTATCTTGCAAAATTTCCGCCGGCTGGCAAGCCGGGCCGGGGCGCCCCGAAGCGCCCCCGATTGACCGGGACGGACGAGTTGCGGTCGCTCGCCCGGCATGTTACATCGATATTTCCAGAAATATAGTAATAAAGAATTGCGTCCGCCATGCCCGTGTGTCCGCCGACCCCGACAGCGCCCTTGAGCGCGATCCTGCGCGGCATGCTGGGCGTGTCCATCGGCGTGGTGCTGTTCGGTCTCAGCAATGGCGGCAATTTCGCGCTGGTGGCGCTGAAGATGTCGGAAATCGGCACCTCCGATTCCCTCGTCGGGCTGGCGACCTCCGCCTATTTTGCCGGCGCGCTGATGGCGTCCCTGACCTGCAGCAGGCTGGTCGCGCGAATCGGGCACAAGCGCGCCTTCGCCGCCGCCGCCGCGCTTGCCTGCCTGTCGACGGCGGCACTGGTCGTCGTCCGGGAGGTCGCGCTCTGGCCGATCATTCGCGCGAGCACCGGCTACGCGATCGGGGCGTTTTACGTGGTGGTGGAAAGCTGGTTCAACCACGCCACCCAGAACCGCACCCGCGGCCGCGTGCTCGCCTTCTACGAGACGCTTCGGCTGAGCGCGGTGGCGACCGGCTCGTTCGTGCTCATCGGCTTGTACGACTCGCTCGGCCTGTCGGTCTTCCTCATCGCCGCGCTGCTGTACTTCAGCGCCATCCTGCCGATATCGCTGAACCGACTTGCCGGGCCGACGCCCAATCCGACCTTGCGGTTTCCCGTGCGGCCGATGCTGCGCCGCGCGTCGCTGGGGCTGGCGTGCTGTTTCGTCGGCGGGCTGACGACCGCGGCGCTTTACGGTTTGGTTCCGTTGTACGGACGCTACATGGCACTGGGCGCCATGGCGCTCCCGGCCTTCGTCTTCCTCAGCCACTTCGGGGCGGTCTTCGCTCAATACCCGGTCGGAATGCTGTCCGACCGCGCGGGGCGAAGCCTCACCATCTTGCTGTCATGCCTGGTGTGCGTTGCGGCCGCGGGTTTTCTCGGCTTGTCCGACCGCCCGGTCCTGCCGATCGTCTTGGTGGCCGGCGCCGTGTGCGGCGGCCTCTGCCACACGGTCTTCACCTTGGGCGCGGTCTACACGAACGACCGTCTGGAGTCCGGTTCGTTCACGGTCGGCGCCGGCTTGTTGCTGGTGGTCTACGACCTGGGAACCGTCGTCGGCCCGGCGCTTGCCTCGCTGACCATGGAGGCGCTCGGCGGGCGCGGCCTCTATGTCTTTATCGGCGTGATGATGGCCGGCTTAGCGGCGCTCGCGGGTTACCGGTTGGCCCGCGATCTCCGGGATCCTGCCTGCCATGGCGCGCCCGACGTTGACGGCCCTTGCGCGTAGCGTCGCCCCGAATGACGGCGCGGGCCCCCGCGGCACCGCGGCGGCTTGACACGCGATCGAAAACCCGGCCCGCTTGGGCCATGACGCCACCACCGCAGTCCCGTTCGCCGAGCCGTTCCCGCACTGCCCTGACGGCCGTCCTTTTCGCCCTCTTTCTGGCGGCCTGCGCGCCGACGGCGACGCGGGACGACGCCGCGCTCACGCGCCTCGCCTTCGGCTCGTGCCTCGACCAAAGGAAGCCGCAGCCGATCGCCCGCGCAGTCGAGGCCTACCGGCCCGAGCTGTTCGTGTTCCTCGGCGACAATGTCTACGGCGACGTCGAGGACGGGCGCTCGGACAATCTCGTCGGCGCCTACCGGGCCCAGGCCGACCAGGCCGGCTTCGCGCGCCTGCGGGCGACTCCCCGGGTGCTCGCGGTCTGGGACGATCACGATTTCGGCGTCAACGACGGCGGCGGCGACTTCGCCCTGACGCGCCAGGCCGAGGCGCTGTTCCTCGACTTCTGGGAAATCGCGCCGAGCGATCCGCGCCGGGCCCGCGCGGGGCTCTACGCCAGCTATGTCTTCGGGCCGCCGGGCCGGCGGGTGCAGGTCATCCTGCTCGACACCCGCTATTTCCGCTCGCCCTTGCGGCCGACCGACGAGCGCGGCGCCAAGGGCAAGGAGCGCTACCTGCCCGACGATTCGCCCGACAAGACCATGCTCGGCGCGGCCCAGTGGCGGTGGCTCGAGGCGACGCTCGAGGCGCGCGCCGACCTGCGCCTGATCGGCTCGTCGATCCCAGTGGCCGCCGACGGTCACGGCTACGAGCGTTGGGGCAATCTGCCCCTGGAGCGCGCGCGGCTCTATCGCCTGCTGGCGGCCGCCGGCGACACGCCGACGATCGTGATCTCCGGCGACCGGCATTTC
>JAWWCG010000163.1:0-7303 GCA_033720555.1 Kiloniellales bacterium
AAGACGATGTCGGTGGCGAGGAAGCGCGCCGCGTTCAGCACCATCACGCCGAGGCCGGCCTTCGCGGCGACCATTTCCGCGGCGACCAGGGTGGTCCACCCGAAGGCGATGGCGATGCGCATGCCGGTCAGGATCTCGGGCAGCGCGGCCTTGAGGACGACGTGCCAGAGCACCTGGTTGCGCGACGCCCCCATGGAATAGGCCGCGTGAATCTGCTCGATCGAACAGGATCGGACGCCGGAGCGCGCGGAAATGGCCAGGGGCGCGAAACAGGCGAGGAAGATCAGGAACACCTTCGAGAAATCGCCGATGCCGAACCAGATGATGGTCAGCGGCAGATAGGCGAGCGGCGGGATCGGCCGGTAGAACTCGATCGGCGGGTCGAAGATGCCGCGCGCGATGCGGTTCACGCCCATGGCGATGCCGATCGGGATGGCGGTGACGACCGCGAGGAAGAACGAGCTGAAGACGCGGTAGAGGCTCGCCAGGATGTGCTGGTGCAAGGGGTTCTCGCTGAAGCCCTCGCACTCGGAAACCACCTCGGTGCGGGTGCCGAGGAGCACCATGAGCTGCTCCGAATAGTGATCGAAGCAGGAGATTTTCATGAACTTCGAGAACACCAGGCTGGGCGGCGGGACGAACAGCGCGCGCACCAGCTCCAGCTCCGTGACCAGCCACCAGCCGCCGAGGATGGCGACGATGGTCACCACGCTGATCATGGTGCTCTTGCCCGTTCCGGGCGCGCCGTAGGGGTCCTTGGTCCCCTGTTCCCTGCCGAAGATCCACGTCAGCGCCATAGCGACTACTCTTCGATCTCCTCGCCGTAGATGATGGATAGGATCTCCTCGCGCATGGCGATGAAGTCGGGATGCGACTTGATCTTCCTGGCGTCGCCCAGCTCGAAGTAGCGCTGGTTGAAGTCCAGATCGTATTGGTGGGTGATCCGCCCGGGGCGCGGCGACATGACGATCAGCCGCGTCGCCATGAACAGCGCCTCCTCGACCGAATGGGTGATGAAGAAGACGATCTTTTTGGTCCGCTGCCAGACCTGGAGAATCAGCTCCTGCATGTTCTCCCGGGTGAAGGCGTCGAGCGCACCCAGGGGCTCGTCCATCAGCAGGATTTCCGGGTCGGTGGTGAGCGCCCTGGCGAGGCCGACGCGTTGCTGCATGCCGCCGGAGAGCTGATAGATCGGGTGGTCGCCGAACTCCGCCAGGCCGACCAGGTTCAGATTGTCGGTCGCCTTGGCTCTGCGTTCCTGGGCCCCGACGCCTTGCAGCTTGAGCCCGAAGGCGGTGTTCTCCAGCACGTTGAGCCAGGGAAACAGGGCGTGCTTCTGAAACACCACGCCGCGGTCGCGCCCCGGCCCGGTGATCGGCCGCTCGTGCAGCGTGATCGATCCGGAGGTCGGCGGCAGGAAGCCGGCCATGACGTTCAACAGCGTCGTCTTGCCACAGCCCGAGGCGCCGAGGGCGACGACGAACTCCTCCGGCTGGAATTCGAGATTGACCCCTTCGAGGGCCGTGATCGCGCCGCCGCCGGTCGGGGCGGAGAAGATCATGCTGACCTGATCGAGAGTCAGGATGGCGGTCATGAGCGGCTGCCTGAGTGGGGCGCGGAGAATGCGGGAGCCCCGATCCCCCGAACCCGATGCGGCGGTTCGGGGCTCCTCACGTCAATCGCGGATCAACAGCCGCCTTCCAAAGCCATCTTCGCGTAGGTCGGGTTGGCAGCGTCGTCGTAGCTGTCGAGCACCTTGTCGATCTTGCCCTGCTCCTTGAGGAACTCGGACGTCGCCTGCAGCGCCTTGGCGACGCCGCCGCCGAGCCAGGTGGCGGAGACCTGCTCCTCCAAGGTGGGATAGCCGTAGAGCGCCAGGACGGTGCCGACCTGATCTTCCTGCCCGGAGACCGCGTCGGCGATCGCCTTGGCCTTTTCCGTGCCCGGCCCGTAGTTCTTCGGATCGGCGCGGTAGTCGGCGTCGGCGTCGGCCACCATCTTCACCCACTGGCAGGTGAACTCCGGGTTCTCCTCGGTGAACTCCTTGCGCGCGACCATGGCGTCGAAGGTCGCCTTGCCCCAGTTGCTGAGATCGCCCGAGGTCAGCAGGACGTGGCCGTTCTCCTTCATCTTGCCGAGCGCCGGATCCCACACGAAGCCGCCGTCGATGTCGCCGCGCTCCCAGGCCGCGACCATATCGGGCGGCGACATGTCGATGACGTTCACGTCCTTCGCAGAGATTCCGAGCTGCTCCAGGGCGAACATCATGTGGAAGTGGGTCGTCGAGCCGAACGGCACGGCGATGGTCTTGCCCTTGAGGTCCTGGGGCGCCGCGATCTGGTCGTTGACCACCAGGGCCTCGGCGTCGTTGATGTTGTCGTAGATGTAGATGACTTGCAGGTCGACACCTCTGCTATAGCCCGCCGCGGTCGGCGAGGAGCCGTTGAGCGAAATGTCGATCGACCCGGAGGCCATGGCGTTGATGACCTCGGTCCCGGACGTGAACTGGAAGAACTCTATGCTCTTGCCGCCCAGGCCTTCCTTCTCGAGCTTCTCCTTGTTCGCTTTCCACGGGCCGTAAACCAACTGGTAGCCGATGTTGACGTCGGCCGCGTTGGCCGTGCCCATGAGAAGGGCGAACGCGGATAGCGCCGCGACGAAAATCTTTCTCATATCTTGCCTCCCCTGCATCAGATTGGAATGACTAGGCTGTTTGATCTTGGCCAATCTGGCTTGCATATGCGGAGCACCATAACCACAGATGCTGTATGTGTGAAAGAAGTTTGTCCCCGGCGCGCGGCTTTAGCCCTTGTGGCATGGCGCGATTTCGCCCAAGTGGACCGCCGTCGAATGCCGTCGAACGCTGTCGAATATCGTTGGGGCAGGGCCGACCCCGTGCGGCCGGGCCATGACCATTAGGCCGGCCACCGGCGGCGACCTCGCGCACGTCCAGGCGTGCGCGAAAGCGGCCTATGCGCTCTACGTCGCGCGCATCGGCAAGGCGCCGGCGCCCATGGTGGCCGATTTCCAGGCCCAGATCGCGGCCGGCCAGGTCTACGTCGCCGAAGCGGACGGGGAGGTGGCCGGCTTCGTCGTGCTCTATCCCCGCCGCGATCACCTGCACGTCGAGAACGTCGCGGTCTTTCCCGCGCGCCAGGGCCTCGGCTTGGGCGGCGCGCTCCTGGCCTTCGCCGAGCAGGAAGCCCGGCGGCGGCGCCTCGCCGCGGTCGAACTCTACACCAACGCCAAGATGACCGAGAACCTCGCGCTCTATCCGCGGCTCGGCTACCGCGAGATCGACCGGCGCGAGGAGGCGGGCTTCTCCCGGGTGTTCTATCGCAAGGAGATCGGCTCGCCCTGAAGCGTGCGGCGCGCCGGCCGCGGCGCTAAACCGCGAGCGTAGACGCGGCGCGTCCGACGGGGCTAAATCGTCCGAAAGGGCTTAGACTATTCGGGCCAAGACCACGCGCACCGGAGGTTATCCATGATGAGACGCCGAGAGGCCCTGCTCAGTCGGGGCGACAAGGTTTTTATCGTCGAACGCCGCCTGTTCGATCAGGACCTCAGGCGGCACTTCGTGGGTGAGGTCGAAGCCTGTACCGAGGTTGCGTTTCGCGCCAAGGGCTATCCCTTCTTCTACCACCCGACGACCCAGAACTACGTGAGAAAGCCGAAGCCCCGGACGCGCATCTTTACCTTCAACGGCAATCTCATCATCAACGTCCTGCCGAGAGACTGCGATGTCGAAAGCGTGAACTATCTGGCGAGCGAGGCGGGCACCACCCTGACCGACCGCAAATCCTTCGAGCTGGATGTCAGCGACCCGGATCACAAAGGCCAGGCGGCGAGGCCGGAGTCGTGACCGGACTGGCGACGGCAAGGGCGCGAGACCGGGCGCGACTTGCACGACCCCCCGGCGTTCGCTTGCAGTGTTCGATCGCGGCGTTCGATAAGTGAGCCGAGGCGTGCATGAGATCGACGCGGCCGAGAAGCCTGCGACCTCGCGCACGGCGATGAACGCCGCGACCGCCGCGTTGCGGGCGCTCGCCTGCGCCGTGTTCCTCCTGTGCCTGGGCGGTGGGCCGGCTCTTGCCGCGAGCTGGCAGGAGGTCAGGGACGCCGGCTTCCGCGCTTTCTCCGATACGGACTACAGGAAAGCCGCCCGTCTTCTGGAACAGGCCTTGGCCGGCGCCCGCGAGGCGCAGGCGAGCGCCGAGGACCGCGGCGTCATGCTGCACCGGCTGACGACCGCCTATTTCGCCGCCCGGTTCTTCCGGCGCGCCCGCGCCTCGATCGCCCGCTGGGACGAGGTCCTCGTGGCCTCGGCGGGCGAGCCCTGGGCCGAGCAGCAGCGCGTCGACCGCGACGTGCTGGCGGTTCTGGTCTCGGAGGTGCTGGGCGAGCCGATCCCGGAGCCGGCCCCGCAGCCGGCCCCGCAGTCGGCGCCGCAGCCGTCAGCGGAGCCGTCGCCGCAGCCCGGGCCGTGAGGGCCGCCCGCCGACGCGCGAAGACGGCGGACCTTTACGCCGAGGCGGCGCGGCGCGGCCCCTCGCGGTAGAGCAGCCCGCGGCGGGCCAGCCACTTCTCGGCCTCCACCGCGATCAGCACCACCCACGGCAGGCCGAGAACCACCAGCAGCTCGACGAACGTCAGGTCGCCGGTCTTGAAGATCGCCTGCAGCGGCGGCAGGAAGACCACCGCGAACTGCAGCGCCAGGGTCAGCGCCAGCGCGCCGATCAACGGCCGGTTGGTCAGCCAGCCGATGGTGAACAGCGATTCCCGCTCCGAACGGATCGCCATGACGTGGACGAGCTGGGAGAACGTCAGCACGGTGAAGACCACGGTCTGCCAGTTCTCCGAGCCGCTGTGATAGGCCCAGGCCTGGGCGCCCAGGGACAGGCCGGCGATCAGCAGGCCGACCCAGACGATGTGTTGCCACAGGCCGTGGGCGAAGACGCTTTCGTCGGGCCGGCGCGGCGGCCGCGCCATGACGTCGCGTTCCTCCGGCTCGAGGCCGAGGGCGAGTCCGGGCAGGCCGTCGGTCACCAGGTTGATCCAGAGGATGTGAATCGGCAGGAGCGGCAACGGCAGATTGAGGAAGGGCGCCAGCAGAATGACCAGGATCTCGCCCGAGTTGCTTGTCATGGTGTATTTGATGAACTTGCAGATGTTGGCGTAGATCCGCCGGCCCTCGCGCACCGCCGCGACGATGGTCGCGAAGTTGTCGTCGAGCAGCACGGCGTCGGCCGCCTCGCGGGCGACGTCGGTGCCCTTGAGCCCCATGGCGACCCCGATGTCGGCCCGTTTCAGGGCGGGGGCGTCGTTGACCCCGTCGCCGGTCATGGCCACGAACTCGTTGCGCTCCTGCAGCGCGGTCACGATGTCGAGCTTCTGTTCCGGGGAGACGCGGGCGTAGACGCGGGTCTCGGCGACCGCCGCGCGGCGCTCCGCCTCCGAGAGTCCGTGCAGCTCGGCGCCGGTCAAGACCCGGTCCTCGGGGCCGACCATGCCGAGGCGCACTGCGATCGCCTTGGCCGTCGCCGGGTGATCGCCGGTGATCATGGCCACCTCGATGCCGGCGGTTTGGCAGGAGGCGAGGGAGTCCGCCACCTCCGGACGCGGCGGATCGGCCAGGCCGACGAGGCCGAGAAACCTCAGGTCCCGCTCGATCGACTCCGCCTCGGCGCGCTCCGGCAGGCGCTCGAGGCGGCGCTCGGCCAGGGCCAGCAGGCGGTAGCCCGCGCCCGCGGCCGCCTCGGCGAGCGCGAGTTGGGCCTCGGCGTCGATCGGCTCGGGGCCGTGCGCGCCGAGTTGATCCCGGCACAGCGGCAGCACGGCCTCCGGCGCGCCCTTCACCAGGATCAGTCCGCCGTCCTCGCCGCGGTGCAGCGTGGTCATGCGGCGCCGCTCGGACTCGAACGGGATCTCCGCCACCCGCGGCCAGGCCCGGTTCAGGCTCTCTGGGTCGAAGCCCGCGTGTTCGGCGGCCTCGATAAGCGCCACCTCGGTCGGGTCCCCCGACATGGCGCCGGCCGCGTCGCGCTTGGCGTCGTTGTTGAGCGCCATGGCGCGCGCCAGCGCGCGCCGGGCCGCGTCGGTCTCCTCGGCCCCGTCGGTCCCGCCGGTCTCTCCGGCGCTCGCCAGCCGCTCCGACCAGCGGCCCGCCACGGCGAAGCGTTCGGCGCGCATGGCGTTCTGGGTCAAGGTGCCGGTCTTGTCGCAACAGATTATGGTGACCGAGCCGAGGGTCTCGACCGCCGGCAGGCGCCGCACCAGGGCGTTGCGTCCCGCCATGCGCTTGGCGCCCAGGGCGAGGGAGATCGTCACCACCGCCGGCAGCGCCTCGGGGATCGCGGCGACCGCCAGGCTGACGGCGGTCAGCAGCATCAGGAGCGGCGCCTCGCCCCGCAGCAGCCCGGCCGCGAAGATCACCGCGCAGATCACCAGGATCGCGGCAGACAAGCGCCGCCCGAAGGCGGCCAGGCGCTTCTGCAGCGGCGTCGTCGGCCGTCCGCGCTCGCGCACCAGGGCCGCGATGCGGCCGACCTCGGTGCGCGCGCCGGTCGTCACCGCGACGCAGCGCGCCTGGCCCGCGGTCACGTGGGTGCCCTTGTGCGCCATGGTGGCACGCTCGGCGAGCACCGCGTCGGCCGGGGCGGGCGGCGCCGCCGCCTTGGTGACCGGCACGGATTCGCCGGTCAGGGCGGCCTCGTCGAGCGTCAGGTCGCGGGTCTCGACCACCCGGAGGTCGGCCGGGACGACGTCGCCGGCCTGCAGATCCACGATGTCGCCGGGCACCAGCTCGGGCTCGGCGACCCGCCGCGCCTCGCCGCCGCGCACGACGCGGACGTGCGGGGCGCTCAGGCGCTGCAGCGCCTGCAGCACGCGCTCGGCCCGATACTCCTGGACGAAGCCGATCACCGCGTTGAGCGCCACGATGACCAGGATGGCGACGGCGTCCAGGGGCTCGCCGATCACGCCGGCGATCACCGCGGCGGCCAGCAGCACCAGGATCATCACGTCGGCGAACTGGCGCGCGAGCAGGACGAGCGGCCCGGCGCCGCGGTCCGCCGCCAGGCGGTTCTCGCCGTGGCGCGCGCGCCGGCGCGCGACCTCGTCGTCCGAGAGTCCTTCGGCGGGATCGACCTCGAGGCGCCCCAGCACCTGGTCCACGTCCAGCGCGTGATAGGGCGTCTCGGCCTTGTCTCGACGTCTGTCGGCCACGATCTTGGGGTCCGCTTCCATTTCCTGCCCTGTCGGCCCGCCGGCACGCGGCGGCCCCTTCAGATACCATCCCGGCGGC
>JAWWCG010000164.1:0-7230 GCA_033720555.1 Kiloniellales bacterium
GCAATCCCCTGGCCGTCGCCGAGCCCAAGGAGCCGCTCTACGAGCCCGAGGAGATCTACGGCCTGGTGCCGAAGGACCTGAAGACGCCCTACGACAGCCGCGAGGTGATCGCCCGGCTGGTCGACGCCAGCGAGTTCGACGAGTTCAAGGCGCTCTACGGCACCACGCTGGTGTGCGGCTTCGCCCGGCTGTTCGGCTATCCGGTCGGGATTCTCGCCAACAACGGCATCCTGTTCTCGGACTCGGCCCTCAAAGGGGCGCATTTCATCGAGCTCTGCTGCCAGCGCGGCGTGCCGCTCGTCTTCCTGCAGAACATCACCGGCTTCATGGTCGGCAGCAAGTACGAGGCCGGCGGCATCGCCAAGGACGGGGCCAAGCTGGTGACCGCCGTCGCCAGCGCGCGGGTGCCCAAGTTCACCGTCATCGTTGGCGGCAGCTTCGGCGCCGGCAACTACGGCATGTGCGGCCGCGCCTTCGCGCCGCGATTCCTGTGGATGTGGCCGAACGCGCGGATCTCGGTGATGGGCGGCGAGCAGGCGGCCAACGTGCTGGCGACGGTGAAGCGCGACGGCCTCGCGGCCAAGGGCGCGCGCTGGACCAAGAAGGCGGAGGCGGCCTTCAAGGCGCCGATCCTCGAGCAGTACGAGCGCCAGGGCCATCCCTACTACGCCACCGCGCGCCTTTGGGACGACGGCATCATCGATCCGCTCGACACGCGGCGTACCCTGGGGCTCGCCATCTCGGCGTCGCTCAACGCGCCGATCGAGGCGACCCGCTTCGGCCTTTTCCGCATGTGAGGCACGGGAAGACGCGCTCATGTCCGACGACCTAGTTCTGCAGCAGATCGACGGCGGCGTCGGCCGCCTCACCCTCAATCGGCCGGACAAGCACAACGCCTTCGACGACGCCTTGATCGCCCAACTGACGGCGGCGCTCTTGTCGATGGAGGCGGACCGGCGGGTGCGCACGGTGGTCTTGGCGGCGGCGGGCAAAAGCTTCTCGGCCGGCGCGGACCTCGTCTGGATGCGGCGCACCGCGGGCTACGCCGAGGCCGAGAACCTGGAGGACGCGCGGGCGCTGGCCGGTTTGATGAGCACCCTCGAGCGGCTCGCCAAGCCGACGGTGGCGCTGGTCCAGGGCGCGGCCTACGGCGGCGGGGTGGGCCTGGTGGCCTGCTGCGACATCGCGATCGCTTCGGAGGCGGCGAGCTTCTCGCTCTCCGAGGTCAAGCTCGGGCTGATCCCGGCGGTGATCAGCCCCTATGTGGTGGCCGCCATGGGGCCGCGCGCCGCGCGCCGCTTCATGCTGAGCGCCGAGCGCTTCTCCGCCCAGCAGGCCTTGCACCACGGCCTGGTGCACGAGGTGGTGCCGGCGGACCGCTTGGAGGAGATGGGGCGGCATTTCGTCGATCACCTAGCCCAGGGCGGGCCCCGGGCGCAGGCCGCCGCCAAGGAGCTGATCGCGTCCTTGGCCGGCCGGCCGGTCGACCGGGCGCTGGTCGAAGACACCGCTGAGCGGATCGCCCGTATCCGCGCCGGCGACGAGGCGCGCGAGGGCCTGGCCGCGTTCCTGGAAAAACGCCCAGCCGAGTGGCGAGCCAAATGACTGGGCGGCGGGGCGAGACCGAACCGCGGGGCGAGGGCGACGCTTTGGCCGGGGCCGCAGCGACGCCGTCATGAAACGCCTCCAGCATCTTCACCTCGCGCCGGTCGCCGTTTCCGTCGGCTTGATCTCGCTCATCATGCTGGCGGTGGGCACTCACCTGGTCTACAGCCTGATCATGCTGGGCACGGTCGCCGCCGGGGCCGTGACCTTCTACGCCGTCTTTCCAAGCAGCCGCTTCTTCGCCATCGCCTTCGCCAACGGCCTCGCGGTCTACGCCTGCGCCTTCATCTTCTTCTCCGAGGCCAACTTTCAGGGGGTCGGCGCCGCGTGGGGCCATGTCGGCTTCACCCTGCCGATCCTGGCGTTTCTCGGCGGGTCCTGGTTCCGGCGGGCCGAGATCCGGCGGCTGCTGGAGTCGCCGCGGCTGCGCGACGAACGCCATTTCGGCCGGTTGTTTCTGTGGCTGATCCCGATGGCGGTGATCGGCGCGGCGACCTTTCCCTTGAGCGAGCTGGCGCAGAGCCGGGGCGCCATCACGCTGCTGTTTTTCGGCGCCATGGGCCTCACCTCCTTGATCGTGCTCGTGGTCAGCGTCGCGGTGTGCACCTTCCTGCTCGAGACCGGCTTGGTGTTCGAGGACTTCTTCCGCCGCATGTCGGGCTTGCTCGTCCCGGCCTTCGCCTTCTTCACCTTCTACTCCTTGTTCGTCATCGTGTTCGCCTCGATCTACCGCCTGGTCGACCGCTACGAACCCGGCAGCCACTTTCTGGTGAACGGCGAGCCGCGCGATCTCAGCTTCACCGAGAGCCTGCACTTTTCCATCATCACTCTGAGCACCGTCGGCTACGGCGACATCGTGCCGCTGAGCGCTCCCGTGCGCCTGATCGTCGGCTTGGAAATCATCTGCGGCGTGCTGTTGCTGCTGTTCGGCTTCTCCGAGATCATCACTTATTCGCGCGAGCACGCCCGGCGGCGCGACTGACAGGGGCGGGGGGATGTTCGAGAGTCTACTGATCGCCAACCGGGGAGAGATCGCCTGCCGCGTCGCGCGCACGGCGAAGGCGCTGGGCCTGCGCACCATAGCCGTTTATTCCGAGGCCGATCGCGACGCGCTCCACGTCGCGCTGGCCGACGAGGCCGTCGCGATCGGGCCGGCCCCGGCGGCGGAGAGCTATCTGAACGTCGCGGCGGTCCTGGCGGCGGCCAAGGCCAGCGGGGCCGAGGCGGTCCACCCGGGCTACGGCTTCCTCGCCGAGAACGCCGATTTCGCGGCGGCCTGCGAGGCCGCCGGCCTCATCTTCGTCGGGCCGCCGCCGGCGGCGATCCGGGCCATGGGGCACAAGGACCACGCCAAGGCGCTGATGGCGCGGGCGGGGGTGCCGATCCTGCCGGGCTACCACGGCAAGGCGCAGAGCCCGAAGGCGCTGGCGTCCGCCGCGTCGAAGCTCGGCACGCCGCTGCTGATCAAGCCGGCGGCGGGCGGCGGCGGCAAGGGCATGCGGCTGGTCGAGCGGCCGGACGAGTTCGCGGCGGCGCTGGACGGCGCCCTCCGGGAGGCCGCCGCGGCCTTCGGCGACGACCGGGTGATCCTGGAACGCTTTCTCGCGCGGCCCCGCCACATCGAGGTGCAGGTTTTCGCCGACCGCCACGGCGCGGCGGTCCATCTGTTCGAGCGCGATTGCTCGATCCAGCGGCGTCATCAGAAGGTGATCGAGGAGGCGCCGGCGCCGGGACTGGGCGCCAAGCTGCGCGCCGAGCTGGGCCGCGCGGCGCTCGCCGCGGCCCGGGCGATCGGCTATGTCGGGGCCGGCACCGTCGAATTCCTTCTGGATAAAAAATTATTTTATTTCATGGAGATGAATACGAGACTTCAAGTAGAACATCCGGTAACGGAGATGGTCACCGGCCACGATTTGGTGGCCTGGCAACTCCGCGTGGCGGCGGGCGAGCCGCTGCCGTGCCGGCAAGAGGATCTCGCGCTCCGCGGCCATGCCGTCGAGGCGCGGCTCTACGCCGAGGACCCGGCGCGCGGCTTCCTGCCGGCGGCCGGCCGCCTGGAGCGCCTGCGCTTCCCCGAGGCCGGAGCCCAGGTGCGGATCGACAGCGGCGTGCGCGAGGGCGACGAGATCTCGCGCCATTACGACCCCATGATCGCCAAGCTGATCGTCGCCGGCGCGGACCGCCCGGCGGCGCTCGCCGGCCTCGAACGCGCGCTCGGCGAGACCGAGGTGGCGGGGGTGGCGACCAACCTCGCGTTCCTGCACCGCATCGCGGCGCACGCGGCCTACCAGGCGGGCCGGATCGACACGGCCTTCGTCGAGCGCCACGGCGACGACCTGCTGCCGCAGCGTCGCGGCATTCCCGACGAGGCGCTGGCGCTCGCCTGCCTGGCCGTGCTGCTGCGGCGCGAGGCGGCGGCGCGGGCCGCGGCGCGGGCCTCCGGCGATCCATTCTCGCCGTGGCAGGCGACCGACGGCTGGCGGCTCAACATGGAGCGCCTGAGCCTGTTGCGGTTCGAGGACGAGGAGTCGTCGACGATCGAGGTTTCCGTCCGGCCGGCGGCGGACGGGCTGCGCCTCGGGTTCGCCGGCCGCGAGGTCCCGGCCGCGGGGCGGTTGTGCGACGACGGGACCGTGGAGGCCGAGGTCGCCGGGCGGACGTACCGTGCGGCGGTCTCCTGGGACGGGGCCGAGCTCGGCCTCGAGGTCGGCGGCGAGCGGCACCGCCTGCGTCTCGACGACCCGCTGGCCGCGGCCTCGGATCGGGAGGCCGGCAGCAACCGGGTGATGGCGCCGATGCCCGGCAAGGTCGTCAAGGTCCACGTCAGGCCCGGCGACCGGGTCGCGCGCGGCGCCGCGCTCATCACCCTGGAAGCGATGAAGATGGAGCATAGCCTGGTCGCCCCCATGGACGGCCGGGTCGTTGCCGTCCACTATCGAGCGAACGATCCGGTGGAGGAGGGCGTGGACTTGATCGATCTTGAGAAAGTTTCTTGATTATCAAGCGATTATAATATGACTCTACCGCATTATGTGAAGATAGTGGAGGTCGGTGCCCGCGACGGCCTGCAGAACGAGGCCGAGGTCGTGCCGACCGCCGTGAAGGTCGCGCTGATCGAGCGCCTGGCGGCCGCGGGCCTTACCGTCATCGAGGCGGGCGCCTTCGTGCATCCCAAGCGGGTGCCGCAGATGGCCGACACGGCGGAGGTGCTGGCCGGCCTCGCGCGGCGGCCCGGCGTTCGCTATCCCGTCCTGGTGCCGAACGAGACCGGCATGACGCGGGCGCTCGCGGCCGGGGCGGAAGAAGTGGCCGTGTTCGCAGCGGCTTCGGAGAGTTTCTCGCAGCGGAACATAAACTGCTCGATCGCCGAGTCGCTCGCCCGCTTCGCGCCGGTGACGGCGGCGGCGTCGGCGCACGGCGTCACGGTCCGGGGCTACGTCTCCTGCGCGCTCGGCTGCCCCTATGAAGGCGAGGTCGCGCCGGGCCGAGTCGCCGACGTCGCCGAACGGCTGGCCGAGATGGGGTGCTACGAAATCTCCCTCGGCGACACCATCGGCGTCGGCACGCCCGGCAAGGCGCGCGCGATGGTCGAGGCGGTGGCGGCGCGGCTGCCGATCGACCGCTTGGCGGTCCATTTCCACGACACCTACGGCCAGGCCCTCGCCAATCTCCATGCCTGTCTCGAGCTCGGCGTCGCCACGGTCGACGCGTCGGTCGCCGGGCTCGGCGGCTGCCCCTACGCGCCCGGCGCCACCGGCAACGTGGCGAGCGAGGACGTGCTCTATCTGCTCGACGGCCTCGGCATCGAAACCGGCGTCGATCTGGCCAAACTCGCCGCTGCCGGGGCCTTCATTTCCGCGCACTTGGGGCGCCCGCCGGCCTCGAAGGCGGCGCTGGCGTTGGCAGGACGGATCCAGGCAGGTTGAAGACGCACACGATTGGACGCGCGATTGCTCCCCGGCGACCGGACAGAGCCGTAACGAAGCCTCCCCCGCAGCGATGGCACCGCTCGGGCTTTGCTGCATCCGGTCACTGCGTCAGTCTTCGATTTCGCCGGAAAGGAACGCATGGAGGCGATCCAAGACCGAACTGGGGTCTTCGAGTTGAGGCAGATGGCCGACTCCTTTGAGAATTTCGAACGAAGCCTGAGGCATTAGTGCATGAAGGGCTTTGCCGCGCTCCAGCGGTATCCAGGGGTCCTCTTCACCCCAGATGATCTTCGCCGGACAGCGGACATTCCCAAAGGACGGCTCGACTTCCGCCGTAAATCTTTCATCTGCTTGCGCGAACTGCCGATAAAAGCTTCCTCGTCCCTCCTCCGACAGCCACGGCTCGACCAAACTCTCGAAATCCCCCGGATCGATAGCGTTGACGAGCGCGCCTTTGATGTAGGCCTCCACCACGGCCCTGTGGATGTGCGGCGGCAGGCCGAGAAAGGCCTCCACGTGGCGGCCGACATGGTCAAAAAACTCTGATCCCCAAGGGCGCATCGCGACCACGTTCATCAAGACATATCGCTCGAAGTCGCAGCCGTGGAGCAGATGGGCCCGCAGGGTCGTCGCGCCGCCGAAATCGTGCGCGACGACCAGGGGCCGCTCGAGATTCCAGTATGCCAGCATCTCGGCAAATACCTGGCCCTGCACGTCAAGGGACGTGCGCTGCTCCGGGCTTTTTGCGGATCGCCCGTATCCCGGCATGTCGTACCAGTGGACCTGGAACCGTTTCGACAGCTCCGGAATGAGCCGATGCCAAGAGAAGGACGACCAAGGCCAGCCATGAGCGAGGACCAAGGCGGGTCCGGTCCCGGCCCGGCCTGTTACTACCCTGCCGGCGGACGTCTCCACCGTCGCATCGAGGTTCCATGACATAATCCATCCTCCAGATCTTCGGAACGGCGACGCAAATCAGGATTGGCCCCAGAGCGGAAAGGTCAAGAGGCCCCAGCCGGGACCGTACCCGCATGAGCCGAGTTGTCCACATTGCCTGGGCGGGGTGGGGCGCTAGACTGTCGGGGCTCGAAGGGGGTGCGGGTCTGGTTTGAATGGGGGAGGGGCAAGGCGTGCCGCTTCATTTGATCAAGCTGTCGGTGGGCAGCGAGGACGTCGACGACCTTTGCCGTTGGCACGCCCAGCGCCAGGCCGAGACCGGGCGGGTGTTCCACCGCACCCGCATGATGCCCCGGCGCCGCGAGGAGCTGCTGGCCGGCGGCTCGATCTATTGGGTGATCAAGGGCTTCGTCACGGTCCGCCAGCGGCTGGTCGGGATCGAGCGGATCGCTTATTCCGACGGCACGCCGGCGACGGAGCTGGTGTTGGATCCGACCCACGTGCGCACCGTGCCGACCCCCCACCGCCCGTTCCAGGGCTGGCGCTATCTCGCGCCCGAGGACGCGCCGGCCGACCTCGACGCGCTGCCCTCCGGCCTCGGCGACATGCCGGCCGAGATGCTGGCCGAGCTGCGCCAGCTCGGCTTGCTCTAGCGGCCCGGCCAGGCGAAATGGCGTCCCGGCGGCGTCCCGGCAGTGTCCTGGCGGCATCCCGGCGGCGGCCGCAAACGGTGTCGGGAAAAAACGTCATCGGACCGACATTTCTCTCTGGACAAGGTTCGGGGACCCCCTTATATAAA
>JAWWCG010000165.1:0-7212 GCA_033720555.1 Kiloniellales bacterium
ACCCCTCCTGTCTCGCCAAGCCGCGTCCCGCCGCGCAGCGTCTCGCGCCGCGCCGGCGCCGGCCGACTGTCGGACCGACCGTCGGACCGACCGTCGGACCGACCGTCCGGCCGAACTGGCGATTCCCATTATTTGACTAAGACCTATTAATCATCTAAAGAACGTAGAGAGAACAAACTCTCGCCATAATTCCGACGGAAGCTGCATTTATGAATTCCTGATATCGCGAGCCCGAGTTGAGTCCCTCTACATGAGCCCGAGGCAAATTATGGCGCTAAAGTCTTGTTAAGCCCGCATTATTACTTGCCATCCCATTGACACCCATAAATTCCCATGATATCCCAGTTTTTTCCAAGATCGGGCGATCTGCTCCATTGCGTCGCGGAGCGGGAGGCACGGCCAAGTTAGGGGCGTTCAGCGCGGACAGGAGAGGGTGGTGTCAGTTTATTTTGGCACCTTCGAGAACAAGGTGGACCGCAAGGGCCGGGTGTCAGTGCCTGCCCCCTTCCGGCAAATCCTCGCCACCTCCGCGTTCCAGGGCATCATCGCGTTTCGCTATCACACGCCCAACGCCATGGAGGCGTGCAGCCTCGAGTTCATGGAGCGCCTGGACCAAAGCGTCGCCGATTTCGACCTGTTCTCAGAGGAGCACGACGACCTGGCCTTCAACATCTTCGCCGAGTCCCATCAACTGCCGTTCGACGGCGAAGGCCGCGTCATCCTGCCGCCCGCCCTGCTCGAGGTCACCGGCATCGAGGACCGCGCCGCCTTCGTCGGCAAGGGCGCGACCTTCCAGATCTGGGAGCCCGCCGCGCTCAAGGCGCGCAAGGCGGCGGCGCGGCAACGGGCGCCCAACCTGACCCTGCGGCTGCGCCGCGGCCAAGACGGCGGCGCGTCATGAGCGCCGGGGGGCAAGACCATCACGCGGATCGCGCGCCGGCGCCCGGCCACGTGCCGGTCATGCTGCGCGAGGTGCTCGAGGTGCTGGCGCCGCGCGCCGGCGCCATCTACGTCGACGCGACGCTGGGCGCCGGCGGCTACAGCCGCGCCCTCCTCGACACGGCCGAGTGCACGCTCTGGGCAGTCGACCGCGATCCCGAGGCGATCGCCCGCGGCCGGGCCTTGGCCGAACGCTATGCCGGCCGCCTCCGCCTGATCGAGGGCCGCTTCGGCGACATGGATCGGCTCATCGAGGCCCGCGGCGGCGGCGCCGTCGACGGGGTCGCCTTCGACCTCGGCGTCTCCTCGATGCAGCTCGACCGGGCCGAGCGCGGCTTCTCCTTCCAACAGGACGGGCCCCTCGACATGCGCATGGCGGGGCCCGAGGGCGAGGCCCAGCCGAGCGCGGCCGACGCGGTGAACGGCCTCGGCGAACGCGAGCTGGCGGACATCATCTGGCGCTACGGCGAGGAGCGCCAGGCCCGGCGCGTCGCCAAGGCGATCGTGGCGGCGCGGCGCGCCAAGGCGATCACCCGCACCGGCGAGCTGGCGGAGATCGTCCGGCGTGTGGTGCGCCGCGGCGCCGCCGGCCGCGACCCCGCGACCCGCACCTTCCAGGCGATCCGGATCTACGTGAACGACGAGATCGGCGAGCTGCGCCGCGGTCTCGGCGCCGCCGAACGCCTGCTGGCGCCGGGCGGCTGCCTGGCGGTGGTCTCGTTCCACTCCCTCGAGGACCGCGAGGTCAAGGCGTTCCTCAAGGAGCGCGCCGGCGCCGGCGCCGGCACCAGCCGTCATCTCCCGGACCCGGCGCGCTCCTCGCCGAAGCCGACCTTCGAGCCGGCCGCCGGCGCGCCCCGCCGGCCCTCGCCCGAGGAATGCGCGGCCAACCCGCGCGCCCGCTCGGCGCGCCTGCGCGCGGCGCGGCGGACCGCGGCGCCGGCCTGGCCTTCACCGCCCAAGGAGCTCTCGCCGTGACCCGATTCGCCGTCACCTGGATGTTCGTCGTGACCTGCGCCGCCCTGGCGGTGTTCTACGTCAGCCAGACCGTGGAGCGCCTGGAACGCGAGCTCGCCGTCGAGCAGCGCACCATTCTGCAGCACCAGGAGGCGATTCACGTGCTGGAAGCGGAGTGGAGCTATCTCAACCGGCCGGAGCGCATTTCCCTGCTGGCCGAACGTTTTTTGGCGCTGGCCCCCCTGTCGGCTGACCACGTGGTCAGCCTCAACGACCTGCCGCAGCGCCCGGAGCCCGGGGACACCGACCAGGTTCCCGGGCTCCCCCAAGCGAACGGCGACCCGCTCGCCGTTCACGCCAGCCTGGCCAGCATGAGGTCCGGTGAATGAACCTGCCGCCCGCCGCGCCCGCCTCGCTCGCCCGCCGCCGCGTGGGTCCCGGGGAGCCGCCGACACCGGACGGCCCGCCGCCGATCCGACTGGAAGGCGTGGGCAAGATGGCGCTGGAGACCGGCCGGACGCGCCTCCTGGCCGCCGGCTTCGTCTTCGCGCTCGCGTTCCTCGCGGTGGGGCTGCGCCTCGTCGACCTCGGCCTGCTGCGCGCCGGCGACGAGCCGCGCACGGCGCGCAGCGAGACCAGCCAGCCGTTCAACGCCGGGCGCGCCGAAATCGTCGACCGCAACGGCGTGGTCCTCGCCACCACCCTGCCGACCAAATCGCTCTACGCCGATCCGCAGCGGATCAGGGACCCCGAGGCGACGGCGCTGGCCCTCGCCGGCGTTCTGCCCGAGCTGTCGCCGACCGAGCTGGCCGCGCAGCTCAAGCTCGATCGCAGCTTCATCTGGGTGAAGCGCAATTTGACGCCGCGCCAACAGTACGAGGTCAACCGCCTGGGGCTGCCCGGCCTGAACTTCCAGCGTGAGTTCGACCGAGTCTATCCGATGGGGCCGCTGGTCTCCCAGATCGTCGGCTTCACCGACGTCGACGGCAACGGCCTGGCCGGCCTCGAACGGGCCTTCGACAACCGGCTGCGCAGCCAGGACGAGGCGTTGCGGCTCAGCATCGACATCCGGATCCAGCACATCCTGAGCGAAGAGCTGGCCGGCGCCATCGCCGAGTTCCGCGCCATCGGCGGCGTCGGGCTGGTGCTCGACGTGGACTCCGGCGAGGTCATCGCCATGGCCTCGCTGCCGACCTTCGACCCGGACCAGCCCGGCGCGGCCCCCGCCGAAGCCCGCTTCAACCGCGCCACGCTGGGCGTCTACGAGATGGGCTCGGTGTTCAAGATCTTCACCACCGCCATGGCGCTGGAGGAGGGCATCGTCGACCTCAACGACGGCTACGACGTACGCAAGCCGATCAAGGCCGCGCGCTATGTGATTCGCGACTACAAGCCGAAGAACCGCTGGCTGTCGATCCCGGAGATCTTCATCTATTCCAGCAATATCGGCACCGTGCACATGGCCATGGACGCCGGCACCAAGACGCAGCAGGACTTCCTGAGCCGCCTCGGACTGACCCGCCCGGCGCCGATCGAGCTGCCCGAGATCGGCCAGCCGATGCTCCCCTCGCCGTGGCGCGAAATCAACACCATGACGATCTCCTACGGCCACGGCTTGGCGGTCAGTCCGCTGCAGGTGACCCGCGCCGTGGGCGCCATGGTCAACGGCGGCCTGTTGAAGCCGGTCACCCTGCTCAAGGCGCCCGACAAGGAGCCGCTCTACCACAAGCGCGTGATCTCCGAGGAAACCTCGCGCGCCATGAGCTGGCTTATGCGGCTGGTGGTGCAATACGGCACCGGGCGCAAGGCCAACGCGGCCGGCTACATGGTCGGCGGCAAGACCGGAACGGCCGACAAGCTGGTCGGCCGGCGCTACTCCAACGACGCCCGCACGGCGGCTTTCGTGGGCGCCTTCCCGATGGACGACCCGCGCTACGTGATCTTCGCCATGGTCGACGAACCGAAGGGCAACGACAGCACCTACGGCTACGCCACCGGCGGCTGGGTGGCCGCGCCCGTGGTGCGGCGCGTGGTCGAACGCATCGGGCCGTTGGTTGGGATCCGGCCCCGGCCCGCCGCCGAGGAAGCCGGCGTGGACGAGATGCTGATCCCGGCCAAGGCCGGGAGATTCGTACTTGCGGCTCAGTGAGCTCACGGGGGAGGCGAACGAGGAAATGACTGCGGTGTCCTTGGCTGAATCGGTCGAGGTGACGGGGCTGACGGCGGACAGCCGCAAGGTCGGCCCGGGTTACCTCTTCGCGGCTCTGCCCGGCGCCCGGGGCGACGGCCGCGACTTCATCGACGAGGCCGTCGCGAAAGGAGCGGTCGCGGTTCTCGCGCCCAAGGGAACGGCGCTGCGGTCCTACGACCACCCGGTCGCCCTAGTGGAGGACGACAACCCCCGCCGCCGCCTGGCGATCCTGGCGGCCCACTTCTACCACGCCCAACCGGAGCTGGTCGCGGCGGTGACCGGCACCAACGGCAAGACCTCGGTCGCCGATTTCACGCGCCAGATCTGGCGCCACGCCGGCCTCGAATGCGCCAGCCTCGGCACCCTCGGCCTGATCCCGCGCCACCGGGCGGCGCCGTCGTCCCTCACCACGCCGGACCCGGTCGAGCTGCACGCCTGCCTGGCGGCGCTGGCCGGCGACGGCGTCGAGCGCCTGGTGCTCGAGGCCTCCAGCCACGGCCTCGAGCAGTTCCGGCTGGACGGCGTGCGCGTGGCGGCGGCGGCCTTCACCAACCTGTCGCGCGACCATCTCGACTATCATCACGACATGGCCAACTACTTCGCGGCCAAGCGCCGGCTGTTCGCCGAACTGGTGGAGAGCCGCGGAACCGCCGTGCTCAACGCCGACGATCCGGTGTTCTCGGAGCTGGAGGAAGTGGCCCGCGCGCGCGGCCTGCGGGTGCTGAGCTACGGCAAGGCCGGCCGCAACCTGGTCTTGCGCGAACTGCAGGCGACGCCCCAGGGCCTCGACATGACCTTCGACCTCTGCGGCGAGCGCTGCCGGGCGACCGTGCCCTTGGCCGGCACCTTCCAGGCCCACAACGCCCTGGCGGCCGCTGGGCTCGCGATCGCGACCGGCTGCGACAAGGAGACCGCGGTCGCCGCGCTGGCCGGCCTGCGCGGCGTGCCCGGACGCATGGAGCGCGGCGGCCCGACGCCCACCGGCGGCGAGGTCTACGTCGACTACGCCCACACCCCCGACGCCCTGGCGACGGTGCTGAAGTCCGCCCGGCCCCACGCCCGCGGCCGGCTGGTCGTGGTGTTCGGCTGCGGCGGCGACCGCGATCCGGGCAAGCGCCCGCAGATGGGCGCCATCGCCGGCGAGCTGGCCGACGCGGCCATCGTCACCGACGACAACCCGCGCACCGAGGACGCCGCCGCGATCCGCCAGGAGATCCTGGCCGCCGCGCCGAAGGCGGTGGAGATCGGCGACCGCGGCGAGGCGATCGCTCGCGCCGTGGTCGGGCTCGGCGACGGCGACGTGCTGGTGATCGCCGGCAAGGGCCACGAGTCGGGACAAATCGTCGGCGATCAGGTGCTGCCGTTCGACGACCGGGAGGTCGCCCGCGCGGCGCTCGAAGTCTTGGCGGAGGAGGCCCGATGACCAAGCGGCGCGCCGAGAAGCAAGCCCTCTGGACCGCGGCCGACGCGGCGGCCGCCACCGGCGGCGCGACGTCGGGCGACTGGACGGCCAGCGGGGTGTCGATCGACAGCCGGACGCTGGAGCCGGGCGATCTGTTCATCGCCCTCAAGGGACCCAGCTTCGACGGCCACGAATACGTCGCGGCCGCCTTCGCCGCCGGCGCCGCGGCGGCCATGGTGCACCGGGACCGCGAAGACCTGCCGGGCGAGATCGGCGAGGACCGGCCGCTGCTGCGCGTCGGCGACACCTTGAAATGCCTGACGGCGCTGGGCGCCGCGGCGCGCGCCCGCAGCCGCGCCGAGTTCCTCGGCGTCACCGGCAGCGTCGGCAAGACCAGCACCAAGGAGGCGCTGCGCCACTGCCTCGCAGCCCAGGCGCCAACCGCGGCGAACGTGGGCAGCCTCAACAACCATTGGGGCGTGCCGCTGTCGCTCGCCCGCATGACCCCGGACGCGGTCTACGGCGTCTTCGAGATGGGCATGAACCATCCGGGCGAGATCGCCCAGCTCTCGGCCCTGGTGCAGCCGCGCGTGGCGGTGATCACCAACGTGGAGCCGGCCCATATCGCATTCTTCTCGTCGGTCACCGAAATCGCCGAGGCCAAGGCGGAGATCTTCGAGGGCGCGGTCGACGACGGCGTCGCGGTGCTGAACCGCGATCACGCCCTGTTCCATCTGCTGCGCGAGCGCGCCCAGGCGGCCGGCATCGGGCGGATCATCGGCTTCGGCCGGCATCCGGACGCCGAGGTCCGGGCCGTCGAGACCGAACTCGGGCCGAGCGGCAGCCGCGTGCGCGCGCGCGTCATCGACGCCGAGGTCGACTACGCCCTGGCGCTGCCCGGCTCGCACTGGGTGGCCAACTCGCTCGCCGTGCTGGCCGCGGTCGCGGCGATCGGCGCCGCCGTGCCGCGCGCGGCCGAGGCGCTCGGCGGGGTGTCGCCCCTCAAGGGGCGCGGCCAGCGCTTCACGGCGAGCCTGCCGGGCGGCAGCTTCCTGCTGATCGACGACAGCTACAACGCCAACCCGGCCTCCATGCGCGCCGCCTTCGAGGTGCTGGCCCAGGCCAAGCTGGACGCCGGCGCGCGCCGGATCGCCGTGCTCGGCGACATGCTGGAGCTGGGCGACGAGACCGAATCGCTGCACCGCCGCCTGGCGGCGCCGCTGTCGTCCCTCGGCATCGACCTGGTGTTCACCTGCGGGCCGGCGATGGCGGCCCTGCACGACGCGCTGCCGAAAGGCCTGCGCGGCGGCCACACGGCGGAGTCCGGGGCCCTGGCGCCGCTGGTGGCCGGCGCCGTCAAGCCGGGCGACGCGGTTCTGGTGAAAGGCTCCGCCGGCAGCCGCATGGGCCTGGTGGTCGAAGCCCTCCAAGCGATCGAATCCGACCGGCCGCGCGCGGCCAACGGGGAGTGACTGGCGCGTATGCTGTTCAACCTGCTGCCCCCTCTGGCCGACGACTTCATCTTCTTCAACCTGTTCCGCTATCTCACCTTCCGGAGCGGCGGCGCGGTGGTGACGGCGCTGCTCATCAGCTTCCTGGTCGGGCCCCACATCATCCGCTGGCTGAAGCGCAAGCAGCGGGAGGGTCAGCCGATCCGCAGCGACGGGCCGGAATCCCATATCGTGACCAAGGCCGGCACGCCGACCATGGGCGGTTTCCTCAT
>JAWWCG010000166.1:0-7149 GCA_033720555.1 Kiloniellales bacterium
GGGGCGCCGCCGCGCCGGCGCGCCGCGCCCAGGTCTCGGCCGCGTAGCGCGCCCTGCGGCCCGAGGAGACCCACAGCTCGCCCGCGCCGCTGCGGATCCCCACCAGGCGGCCGTCGCCGGCCACCAGGACGTCCGGCGGCCGGGTCAGGGCCAAGGACAGCAGGCCGGCGGCAATCGCAGCGAGGCCGGCCAGACGCCACAGCCGCCGCCAGATGCACAGCCAAAGCCCGCCCGCCACCACGAGCGCCAAGCCCCACGGCGGCAGGGCCGCGACCGGCGTGACCGCGCCCGGCCAGGCGGCGACGGTTTCCGCGACGGCGACGACGCCGGCGACCCCCCAGCCCATGGGGACGAGCGCCAGATGGTCCAATCCGAACGGCATGAGCAGGAAGGCCAAGAGGGCCCAGGGCATGATCCACAGGGCGGTCAGCGGGACCGCCACCAGGTTGGCGGCGAGGCCGAACCAGGCCATGCGGTTGAAGTGGTAGATGGCGAAGGGGGCGGTCGCCAGGATCGCGATGACCGAGGTCAAGAGAACGCTGGCCAGGTAAAGCCCGGCCCGGCGAGCCCAGGTCCACTCCGGCCCGAGTGCCGCCGCGTCGGCCTGCGGCAGCCCGCCGGCGCGCGCGCCGATCCGGAACCAGCCCTTCTCGGCCGCGTATTCGTAGCTGGCCACCAAGGCCGTCACCGCCGCGAAGGACATCTGGAAGCTGGCGCCGAGCACGGCCTCGGGCGCCACGGCCAGGATGACGAAGGCCGCCCAGGCCACCAGGCGCAGCGAGATGGCGGTGCGGTCCAGCAGCACCGCCAGCAGGACCAGCAGAACCATCACGAAGGCCCGCTGCGCCGGCACCGTCGCGCCGACCAGCAGGAGGTAGCCGAAACCGCCCAGCATGGCGGCGAGCGCCGCCCATTTCTTGATGGGATGGCGCAGCGCCAGCGCGGGCACGAGCGCGAGCGCGGCGCGCACCGCGAAGAACAGCCAGCCCGCCACCAGGCCCATGTGCAGCCCCGAGATGGCCAGCAGATGCGCCAGGCCGGAATCGCGCATGGCCACGATCACCTCGGGCGGAATGGCGTCGCGCTCGCCGGTCATCAGCGCCGCGGCGATTCCGCCCGTCGCGCCGGGCAGCACCTCCAGCACCCGCCGCGCCACCGCGTGGCGCCAGCGCGACCAGGCCGTCTGCCAATAGGCCGCAAGGGCGTCGGCGGCGGGCGCGTCCGCCGCCGGCCCGCTCCGCGTCGCCGCCGCGCGTGCCGGAGCGATCGCGCTCACTACGTAGCCGACGGCGCCGATGCGCTGGAAATAGGACTGCCGGGCGAAGTCGAAGGCCCCCGGCGCCGCCGGGCTCGGCGGCGGCTGCAGGACCGCGCGCAGGCGCACCCGGTCGCCCGCCTTGACGCGGTCCGGAATCCCGCCGGCGACCAGCAGGCGCACCCGCGCCGGCGTCGCCTCGGGGGCCAGCCCGGAAATCTCCAGCCGGTGCAGGATCAGCCGCTCGCGATCGCCGGGCACCGAGCGGTCTTGGACCGTGCCGATCACGCTCACCGGGCCGAGACGCTGGTCCAGGACCGGCGCTTCGGCCCGGGCGCCGTGCCACTGGGCGAGGGCGAAGCCGAGCGCCGCGGCGCCGAGCGCCATCGCCGCGATCTGCGCCCAGGCCCGCCGGCGCAGGGCGTAGCCCGCCGCGAGGACCGCGAGCACGCCCAGGGGACCGAGCACCGCGTCCGGCTCCCGCGGCAGCAGAAAGTAGACCGCGGTGCCGACGCCGAAGGCGACCGGCAGCCAGAGCACCCAGCGTTCGCGCTCCGCCGAAAGCTGAGCGGCCAGCCAGGCGCGCGCGCGAGCGACGGCGCCGCGGCCGGCCGTCGTGTCGTCATCCTGGCCGCGCCGCGCGAGGCGCCCGGTCTCCGGCATGGGGTCCTCCTCGCGGCAAAAGATGACCGATCTCGACCGGGCGTCAACCTCGGCGGCAGGATGCGGGCCGACATGCGCGCAGAGAGCGAAGCCGTGCGCCCGCCCCGGCGATATGCTAAACGGCCCGGCGCGTGGGGCCCCAAGGGGGCCTCGTCAAGAATGAGCCCGCGGTGCTCGACACGAGCGAGACCGCGCCGAGGTCAGGAGCGAGGCCCATGTCCGTCGTCACCCGTTTCGCCCCCTCGCCGACCGGCTATCTGCACATCGGCGGCGCGCGCACCGCCTTGTTCAACTGGCTCTTCGCGCGCCACCACGGCGGACGCTTCCTGCTGCGGATCGAGGACACCGACCGCAAGCGCTCCACCCCCGAGGCGATCGAGGCGATCGTCTCGGGCCTTCGCTGGCTGGAGCTGGACTGGGACGGCGAGACGGTGCATCAGTTCGCCCGCATGGAGCGTCACGCGGAGGTGGCGCGCCAACTGCTGGCCGACGGCAGGGCCTACCGCTGCTATTGCACGCCGGAGGAGCTCGAGGCGATGCGCCAGCAGGCCCGCGCCGAGGGCCGGCGCAAGCTCTACGACGGCCGCTGGCGCGACCGCGATCCCGCCGAGGCGCCGGCCGGGGTGGCGCCGGCGCTCCGCTTCAAGGCGCCGGAGAGCGGCGAGACGCGCATCGCGGATTTGGTCCAGGGCCCGGTGACGGTGGCCAACGACCAGATGGACGACATGGTCCTGTTGCGCGCCGACGGCACCCCGACCTACATGCTGTCGGTGGTGGTCGACGACCACGACATGGGGATCACCCACGTGATCCGCGGCGACGATCATCTGACCAACGCCTTTCGCCAGTATCATCTCTATCGGGCGCTCGGCTGGGACGTGCCGGCCTTCGCCCACATTCCGCTCATCCATGGGCCCGACGGGGCCAAGCTCTCGAAGCGCCACGGGGCGCTCGGCGTCGAGGCCTATCGGGAGATGGGCTACCTCCCCGAAGCGCTGCGCAATTATCTGCTGCGCCTGGGCTGGTCCCACGGCGACGAGGAGGTGATCTCCACCGAGCAGGCGGTGCGCTGGTTCGATCTGGACGCCGTCGGCAAGGCGGCAGCGCGCTTCGACTTCGCCAAGCTGGACAACCTGAACGGCCATTACCTGCGCGCGGCCGACGACGGGCGGCTGCTGGATCTGCTGTGCCCGTTCCTGGAAGAGCTGCCGGGCGCGGCGGTCGACGAGGCCGGCCGGCGGCGCCTCCTGGCCGGGCTGCCGGGCCTCAAGCCGCGCGCGGCGACCCTGCGCGACCTGGCCGAGAACGCCGCGTTCTACCTGCGCGAGCCGCCGCTGCCGATGACCGACAAGGCCGCCAAGCTGCTGACGCCGGAGGCCCGGGCGCTGCTCGCCGAGCTTCGCTCAGCGCTGGAGGGCCAGGACGATTGGGACGAGCCCGGCCTCGAGGCTGCGGTGCGAAGCTTCGCCGAGACCCGAGGGCTCAAGCTCGGCGCCGTCGCCCAGCCCTTGCGGGCCGCCCTCACCGGCTCGACCGCTTCGCCGGGACTTTTCGAGGTGATGGCCGTGCTCGGGCGCGCGCAGTGTCTCGCCCGGGTGGCTTCGGTCTGCGAAACCGGCTAGAGCGGGCCTCAATCGTCCCGGATCATCGCCGAGAAGGTTGCCTCCGCCATCAACGTGCCCTCGACCCGCGCCTCGCCGCGAAACTTCCAGAAGTTGCCCCGGCTGCGCTGCTTGGTGACTTCGATCAGCACCTGGTCGCCCGGGAACACCGGCTTGCGGAACCGCGCGTCGTCCACCGTCATGAAATAGACCAGCTTGCCGGCCGCGGCGCCCTCCAGCGTCTCGACCACCAGGACGGCGGCCGTCTGCGCCATGGATTCGATGATCAGCACCCCCGGCATGACCGCCTCGCGCGGGAAGTGACCTTGGAAGTAGGGCTCGTTGATGGAGACGTTCTTCAACCCGACCGCCTTCTTGTCCCGCTCCAGCTCGACGATCCGGTCGACCATCAGAAAGGGAAAGCGATGCGGGATCAACTGCATGATCCGCATGATGTCGATCGGGATCTCGCTGGTTCCTGTTACCGGGCGTTGCGTCATCGCCGAGCCTATGTCCTCCCAATGCCGGGCCTGCGGCGCGCCGCGGGACGCGCCGCCGTAAGCCGGGTCTGTTGTGCCCAATCCGCGCCGGATTATCAATCTGCCGCGACGCGCCGGGGCCTCCGCCGGGGCCTGCGAGGCCGCGCAACGTCGGCGCGACAGGGAATCCGCCTAGTTGCTTCCCGTCGTCAGGTCGACGCTCGGCAGCCGTTCGTCGAGGCGTTGCAGCGCCTCCTCGGTGATGTCGAGCTCCCGGCTTGCCAACACGATCGTCGCCTTGAGCAGGATCAAATTGATTCCGCGTTCGTCGGCGATGTCCTTGGCCACCTCGGCCAGCGCCTCGCGGACCTGGCCGATGCCTCTGCCGAAGAGTTCCTCCATCTCCTTCTGACGGCTGAGGAACTCCTGCTGCAGGTTCATCGCCTGCTCCTGCAGTTCCTTGCGCTTGGTGGCGAAGGCTTCGGCGGAGAGCACGGCGCGCTGGCGCGCGAGTTCCTCGTCCGCGGCGCGCAGGGCGTTTTCCTGCTCGCGCAGGGTGGTCTGATGCGCCTGGCGCTGCTTGTCGATCTCCTCTCGCAGGTTCTTCGCCGCCTTCGATTCGCGAAGGATGCGTTCCATGTCCAGGATCGCAATGGCCGTGCCGTCCTGCGCCAGCGCGGGCGCGAGCTTGGCGCTCAAGACGACGGCGAGAACGACCAGCAGGCTAACCGCGGTAAGTCGATGAAGCCAAATCACATCTAGAACCTGGTTCCAAAGCTGAAGTTGAACAGTTCGGTCTTGTCGAAGTCTTCCTCGACGACCGCCCATCCGAGATCTACCACAACGGGACCGAAGGGTGAAATCCACGAGAACCCGGTACCCACCGAGACTCGGGGAGAGCTGGAGTCCTTGATGTTCGGCGTATCCGCGTCGACGTCCCAGGCCGCGCCCATATCGCTGAACACCCGTCCGCGGAAATTCAGCTCCGGCGGCAGCCCGACCGGGAAACTGAGCTCCAGGCTGCCGGTATAGAAACGCTTGCCGCCCAAGGCGTCTCCGTCCTGGCGCGGCCCGACGCCCGAGGTCTTGAAGCCCCGAAGCTGCTGACCGCCCAGGAAGAAGCGGTCGCTCACCTTGGTGTCATAGGAGATACCCTGGATGTTGCCGACTTCCGAGGAGATCGACGCGGTCAGGTCTCCGACGATGGTGTAGTAATAGGCGCCGCCCAGCGTCGCCTGTATATAGCGCACGTCGCCGCCGAAGCCCGCCAAGGTGGTGCCCAGGCGAACCACGTGCCCCTCGCGCGGGTCGAAGCGCTTGTCGCGCGTGTCCCAGCGCAAGCTCTGACCGATGCTGGATTCCAGATCCGTGCCTTGATCGGCCTGGACCTGCGGCGCGGCGTCATCGTCCACGTTGTGGATGTCCTCGTGCTCCAGAGTGTAGGTCCAGACCTGCCTCACGTCCGGGTATAGGTCGTAGCCGGCGCGCAGCGAGCCGCCGATACGGTCGAGGTCGAAGGAGCTTTCGTCGTTCTGCGTCTGGGTGCGGAAGATGTCGAAACCGGCCGAGAGATCGCGGTCCAGGAAATAGGGCTCGGTGAAACTCAGATTGAGCTGCGAGGACTTGGCCGACAAGGTGAATCCGACGCTCACGTCCTGGCCGCGGCCGAGCAGGTTGCGCTCGCGCAGGGTGATCGAGCCCAGGGGACCGGAATCCGTGGAGAAACCCGCGGCGAACGATAGATCGCCGGTCGCCTGTTCCTCGACTTCGGTGGTGATGATCAACTGGTCGGCCTCGCTGCCCGGCGTGGTCGAGACCTCGACCGTCTTGAAGAACCCCAGACGATCGACCTCCTTGCGAGAGCGGCTCAGCAGCGATGCGTTGAAGGCGTCGCCCTCGACCAGCTCGAACTGGCGCCGAATCACTCGGTCCAGCGTGCGGATGTTGCCCTCGATGTCGATCCGCTCGACGTAGACCTTGGGGCCCTCGCGGATCTCGTAGGTCAGGTTGATCAGCCGCCGCTCGCGGTCGCGGTCGACCCGCGGGCGGACCTCGACGAAGGCGAAGCCGAGATTGCTGGCGCTCTCGGTCAGATTGGTGATGGTGTCCTCGACCTCGGTGGCGTTGTAGGTCTCGCCGGACTCGGTCGTCACCTGCTCCTTGAGGCTTTCCGGATCGAGGTCCTTCAGGGTGGTCGACACCTCGATGTCGCCGAACTGGTACTGCTGGCCCTCCTCCAAGGTGAAGGTGATGATGAAGCTTTCCCGGTCGGGCGTCAGCTCGGCGACCGCCGAGAGGATCTGAAAGTCGGCGTAGCCTTCCTGCAGATAGAACCGGCGCAGCAGCTCTCGGTCGAAGGTCAGGCGGTCGGGATCGAAGGTGTCGGTGGTGCTGAGGAATCGCCAGAAGGCCGACTCGGAGGTCGCGATCTCGCCGCGCAGGGTGCTGTCGGAGAACTCACGGTTGCCGATGAAGTTGATCGACTGGATCTTGGTGGTCGGGCCCTCGTTGATCTCGAACACGAGATCGACGCGGTTCTGCTCGAGCTGGATGACCTTGGCATCCACGGTGGCGGCGAAGCGGCCCTGACGCCGGTAGAGCTCGAGGATGCGCTGCAGGTCGTTCTGCACCTTCGTGCGGGTGAACACCACCCGGGGCCGCAGCTCGGTCTCGGCCTCGAGGACCTCGTCGTCGATCCGCAGGTTCCCTTCGAACGCGATCTGATTGATGATCGGGTTCTCGGTGACGACGACGATCAGGGCGTTGCCCTCGCGCCGCAAAGTCACGTCGGCGAACAGGCCGGTCGCGAAGAGGCTCTTGAGGGAACTGTCGATCCTGACCGGGTCGAAGGGCTCGCCCGGGTTGACCCGCATGTAGGAGCGCACCGTGGTCGGGTCGACGCGCTGCGCGCCCTCGATGCGAATCTCCTCGATCGTCCCGCCCGAGAGAATCGACTGCGCCTCGCTCGATCCCGGCGAGACGATCGCGCAGAGCACGATAAATCCAACGAACAGCCAGGAAACGATAGCCGCGCGTCGCATATGGGAGGCCCCGATCATTGCCCGTCGCGGTCGCGTTTAGAGCGGTACCCGATCAGATTGAATCAACGCTGTTGGCTCTGGGCTGGATGGGCCGCTAGGCGCGGGGCGAA
>JAWWCG010000167.1:0-7142 GCA_033720555.1 Kiloniellales bacterium
CGCGACAGGATCTCGCCGGTGCGGGTCACCTCGTAGTAGGCCGGCGACAGCTCGATGACGTGGCCGAAGACCCGCCGCCGCAAGTCCGCCACGATCCGCTCGCCGAGCCACGACACCAGGTAGAACCGGCTGTAGCTGGCCGCGGCCAGCACCAGGACCGCGGCGAGCAGCACCAGGATCGCCTGGTCGAACAGCGTCGCGTTGCCCGCCGCGAAGCCCTCGTCGACCAGCTTGCGCAAGCCGAAGCCGAGGCCGAGCACGGTCAGCGCCGCGACAGAGAGCGCCAGGGCCGCGCCGACCAGCTGCAGGGGATAGGGGCGCATGAAGCGCCAGAGGAATCCGAGCTCCCGCAGGTTTCGGCTGACCGCCCGCTCCTCGCTCGCGCCCGCCTCGGCGGCGGAGCGCTCGCGCATCACCGCGCCCGATCCGGATGTCACAGATGTCATAGACCGGCCTCTGGCCGCATGGCGAACGCCTCCTCCCGAGCGGCCGGGGCCGCGCGAACGGCCTATCCCTAGCTCAAAGCCGCGGGCCGAACAATAAAGCGCGGACTCGATGACGCCGGGCCATGGCGACAGGCGATGACGCCGGGTCATGTGGCGCCTTGCCAGGCGCCGACCGTTGGGCTATACAGCCGGCCGCCTGAAGGAAGCTCGCCCATGAAAAAAGACATCCATCCCGAATATCACGAGATCACCGTGGTGCTCACCGACGGCACCGAGTTCCAGACGCGCTCCACCTACGGCAGCGCGGGCGACACCTTGCGCCTGGACATCGACCCGAAAACCCACCCCGCGTGGACCGGCGTCCATCGACTGGTCGATACCGGCGGCCAGCTAGCCAAGTTCAAGAAGCGCTTCCAGGGCCTCGGCCTGGAAAAATAGCCCGCTGCGCCCGGGCCGCGGCCGGAGCCGACGGCCCGGCACGTCGCGGCAGGTCGCGGCGCGGGCCGCGCGCAGATCCTAGCGAAGCCGCCTTAACTTCATGCATTACAAGGCCTTGAAGAGGCTCGACGCGCGCCCATATGAAGGGTGCCGCGCCGGACGCCGCGTCATTTGGGTCCGTGCGCAAAGGCATAGTGGGTTCGACCGATCGCGGTGGACCCGAAATTCGAACCATGTTGCTCAACAGGAGGATATGGCTATGCGTAGCGTCGATCTTTCCCCCCTCATGCGCGCCACGGTCGGCTTCGACCGCATGATGAATCTGCTGGACGCGCAGACCCGCCTCGACCAGGGCGACGGCTATCCGCCCTACAACATCGAGAAGCTCGGCGAGGACAGCTACCGGATCACCATGGCGGTGGCCGGCTTCGGCGAGGCCGACCTCGACGTGACCGTCAAGGAGAACAGCCTGACGATCAAGGGCAAGAAGGCCGAGGCCGAGCCGGACAAGGTCAAGTACCTCTACCGCGGCATCGCGACCCGGTCGTTCGAGCGCCGCTTCGAGTTGGCCGATCATATCAAGGTGACCGGCGCCCGGTTGGACAACGGCGTCCTGTCGCTGGAATTGGTGCGCGAAGTGCCCGAGGCGATGAAGCCCCGCACCATCAAGATCGCCGGCTCGCGCGCCCAGAAGCCGCAGGTGATCGAGGGCTCGGCGGCCTAAGCCGGTCGAGAGGCCGGGCCGGGCCTGCCCGCCTCCTTGCCTCCGCGGGCCGGGCGGTCGACCCCTCTCGCGACCGCCCCGCCCCGGAGCACCCGCGCAACGACCTGTAATGCCCTGAAATGCCCGGAAGCCGCAAAACGCCTGCGGCGGAGAGGATTCCTCTCCGCCGCAGGCGCGAGCCAGGTGACGGGAAGCAGCTAACGGAAAGCAAGGGCGCGCGGCCGGTCTGATCGCTCCGCGGGCGCGTCAAACGCGCCGCACCTCAGAGTCACCGCGCCACACAAACGAGGGGCCGCCCGAAGGCGGCCCCCACGGCTCCTTGACGACGCACAGCTTTGGCGGAGTGCTTCACAACCCGGAAGATAGAGCCGTGATGCTCCCTCTCGTTAAAGCCTCTCCCTGTCAACCTGCCGTGGCGCAAGACTAAGAACCTGACCCTGCGTGGTCAAGTCGGGAATGATTAAATTTCATTGAAATAACGCCTGAAACGATCCACTGCCGATCCACTGCGGGATACTAAGGCGGGATACTAAAAAGAAGGCCGCCGGACAAGCCGGCGGCAAGTTTACAGGGAGGCGTTACAAGGAACGGATAGACATCCGCAGGACGGTTCTGGGAGGCCCTGAAGAATGGGCGGGAACCGTCCGAAGCCGAAGTTGACGGCAAAATCCTAAAAAAAGGTTAACATTCGAGACAATATTCCGACGAATTGGGATTCCGACGAATTGGGATTCCGACGAATTGGGAGGCGCCATGGCGGTGGTCGCGGGCGTGGACGGCTGCCGCGGCGGCTGGCTCAAGGTTGCGTTCGACACCTCCAGGCGGCGGCTTTGCGTGGATCTCGCGCCGACCTGGCCGGCGCTCGACCTCGCCGAGGCCGCGCTGGTCGCGGTCGACATGCCGATCGGCCTCGCCGACGAAGGGCCGCGGTCCTGCGACCTGGCCGCCCGGGCACTCTTGCCGCGCGGGCGCAAGTCGAGCGTTTTCGCGCCGCCCCGGCGCTACATGCTGGCCTGCCGGAGCTGGCGCGAGGCGCAGAGCGCCGGCCGCCGCCGCGAAGGCGTCGGCCTCAGCAAGCAAAGCTGGAACCTCGCCGCCAAGATCGCCGAGATCGACCGGCACGTGACGCCGGGCGACCAGGCCCGCCTGCGCGAGGCCCATCCGGAATTGGTGTTCCACGCCCTCAACGCCTGGCGCGCGCTGCCGCCCAAGAAGACCCCGGAGGGCGCCGGCGCGCGCCGCGCCCTCCTGGCGCGCCACGGGATCGACCTCGGCGCCGACGCCCTGCCCTTCGCGCGGCGTCTGGCGGCGAGCGCGCCCTCGCCGGACGCGGCTGCCGGCTGCCGGCCGCGCCGGGGCGCGACCGGCGCGGGCTCGCCATGGAGATCTGGTATTGAGCCGGACCTGCCCAGAGGCCCGGGGCGCGGCGGGTGCGCGCGAAGCATGCAAGGCAGAGGCGACGCCGAGCCTTGAACCGGCGCCGGGATCGGCCACACTGGCGCGATGAGCGCGAGCCTCTTTGCCTGGGCGTTTCTGATCGGCGGCTATCTGCTGCCGCTCGCCCACGTCGCGCTGTCGCGCCGGGCCGGGCCGTGGCGCCCGCCGCCGGGCGCGCGCTGCCCGCTCGGCCCGCGCGTCGGCTGGCTGGTGATGGTCCTGCTGCTCGGGCCGATCGGCTGGCTGATGTTCGTCAGCGCCCGCCGGCGCCCGCCGCCGCAGCCGGGCTCGCGGCCTAACGCTTGAACAGGCCCTCGGCGCCGCTCAGATAGGCCTTCTTGGCGGCGATCTTGGCGCGGACCCGCTCGGCCTCCGCTTCCAGCTCGGCCAGATAGGCCGCCAGCTCGTCCACCCCCATGGCCTCCAGGTCCTTCGCCTTGGGCTGCTGCTTGCGCGGTTCGAGGTCGTCCAGGTCCATGCGCCACACCTCCCGGCTCGGCTGGCTTGCCAGCGTGCGTCGATCATACTAAAGCATGTCCGCTTCGCTAAGTCGCGGGCGCGGCGACCGAACGAGGGGGGACCATGACGGCACAGATTCCCGAGCGCATGACGACCATCGCGATCCGCGAGCCCGGCGGCCCGGAGGTCCTGGCGCCGGCCGAAGTCGAGGTCCCCCGGCCGGGCCCGGGGGAGGTCCTGATCAAGGTGGCGGCCGCCGGCGTCAACCGCCCGGACGCCATGCAGCGCGCCGGCCTCTACCCGCCGCCGCCCGGCGCGCCGGAGACGCCGGGGCTCGAGGTCGCCGGCGAGATCGTCGCCCTGGGCGGCCCGGTCGAGCGCTGGCAGCTCGGCGACCGGGTGACCGCCCTGGTGGCGGGCGGCGGCTACGCCGAATACAGCGTGGCGCCGGCGCCGCAGTGCCTGCCGATTCCCGACGGCCTCGACCTGGTCCAGGCCGCCTCCCTGCCGGAGACCTTCTTCACCGTGTGGAGCAACGTCTTCGACCGCGGCGCCCTGAAGGACGGCGAGCGCTTCCTGGTGCACGGCGGCAGCTCGGGGATCGGCACCACCGCCATCCAAATGGCCAAGGCCTGGGGCGCGGAGGTCTACACCACCGCCGGCAGCGCGGAGAAATGCCGGGTCTGCGAGGAACTGGGCGCGGACCTGGCGGTCAACTACCGCGAAGCGGACTTCGTCGAGGCGATCAAGGCCGCCACTGGCGGCGCCGGCGTCGACGTCATCCTGGACATGGTCGGCGGCGACTACATCGCCAAGAACCTCGCCCTCCTGGCGCCGGACGGGCGGCTCTGCTTCATCGCCTTCCTCCAGGGCTCGAAGGCCGAGGTGAACTTCATGCCGGTGCTGATCAAGCGCCTGACCATCGGCGGCTCGACCCTGCGGCCGCGCCCGGTGGCGTTCAAGGCCGCCATCGCCCGCAACCTGGAGCAAAGGATCTGGCCGCTGATCGGCGAGGGCCGCATCCGCCCGGTCATCCATCAAAGCTTCCCCCTCGCCGAGGCCGCCGAGGCGCACCGCCTGATGGAATCCAGCGCCCATATCGGCAAGATCATGCTGATCCCCTGAGCCAACTGGAAATCCTTTCCTTTGCGGCGGGAAGACAGCATATAGAAACGCAGATCCCGCTCCCCGACCGGTCGCGCCGCGCCGGCTGTCCGCCGGCCCGAAAGGACGTGACCCAACCCATGTCGACATGGAGGTGATATGGCAGCGCCGCTCATGCCCAAAGCGACGGCCGTCTGGCTGGTGGACAACACGTCGCTGACCTTCGACCAGATCGCCGACTACTGCGGCCTGCACCGCCTCGAGGTGCAGGGCATCGCCGACGGCGAAGTCGCCATCGGCATCCAGGGCCTCGATCCGGTCGCCAACAGCCAGCTCACCCGCGAGGAAATCGAGCGCTGCGAGAAGGACCCGAGCGCGCGCTTGAAGATGCTCAAGCTCGACCTGCCGGAGCCGTCCAAGCGGACCAAGGGACCGCGCTACACGCCGGTCGCCAAGCGCCAGGACAAGCCCGACGCCATCGCCTGGCTGCTGCGCCACCACCCGGAATTGAAGGAATCGCAGATCGCCAAGCTGATCGGCACCACCAAGACCACGATTCAGGCGGTCAACGACCGCACCCACTGGAACAGCCCGAACATTCGCCCGCGCGACCCGGTGCTGCTCGGCCTGTGCGCCCAGAGCGAGCTGAACGCGGCGGTGGAGCGGGCGCGCAAGCGCGCCGAGCGGCTGGGCGAGCCGATCCCCGAACCCATGCAGTACGAGGGCCAGACCGACTGACCGGCCAAAGCGACTGACCTGTCCGGCGGCCCGCGCGGCAGCGCTCAGCGGTCGATTCAACACTCGATTCAGCGGTCGATCCGGTTCTCCCGGTAATAGCGCAAGGCGCCCGGGTGCAGGGGAATCGCCAGCCGGTCGAAGGCCCGCTCGCGTTCGATCTGGCGGGCCTGCGGATGACTGGTCTGGAGCAGCGCGCGCGAGCGCTCGTGCCAGAGCGCCTTGGTGATCTCGTAAACCAGCTCCTCGTCGGCGTCCGCCGACACCAGGAACTGGGTGCCCACCGCCACGCTCGGCGTGTAGGGCACCAAGGGATAGACGCCGGGCGGGATCTCCGCCTCCGCCAGGAACGGGGAGAAGCTGGTGATCTCGTCGCGCGGCGCGGCGTCGATCGGCACCACCCTCACGCCGATCCGCCGGGCCAGGTCCTCGACGGCCTCCACCGGCAGGCCGCCGACGACGAAGAACGCGTCGATCTCCTCCGCCTGCAGACGGTCGGCGGCCCAGCCCGATTCGAGATAGCTCGCCTCCACATCGTCGACCAGCAGGCCGTAGGCCGCGAGAATGGCCTGGGCGTTGACCGGCGTGCCGGACGCCTTGGGGCCGAGCGAGACGCGCTTGCCGGCCAGGTCCGAGATCGCGCCGATGCCGCCGTCGCGGCGCGCGACCACGTGCACCACGGCCGGGTAGAGATTGGCGATCGCCCGCAGGTTGCTCAGGGGTTCCTGGCCGGCGAAGGGCCCGGTCCCGAAATAGGCCCAATAGGCCACGTCGGCGTGGACCAGCGCCGATTCCATGCGGCCCGCCGCGATCGCCTCCACGTTCTCGATCGCCCCCTCGGTCGACTGGGCGACCGCGACCAGGTTGGGCACCCCGCAGCTTCCGCCGCGCTCGCACGGCCGCGAGCCCGGCGGATTGCTGATCACGCTGGCGATGGCGCTGCCGACGGCGAAGAGGGTGCCGCTGGTGTCGCCGGTTCCGATCCGGAAGAAGCGAACGTCCTGGGCGCGCGACGCCGGCGGCCCCAAGGCCGCCAGCACGGCGATCACCAGGAGGACCTGAACGAGCCGCCGGCCCACTCTCCCCACCTCCCCTGCGCGCGGCGCGAGCGCCGATCGACTCGCACCGCCTCAGTCCTCTTGCACCGGTACGGTGTAGGCGAGCGGCAGGCGCCCGCCGTCGGCGTAGATCGTCTGGCCGGTCACGTAGCTGGCGTCGTCGGAGGCGAGAAAGACCGCGACGCTGGCGATCTCCTCCGGGGTGCCGACTCGCCCCATGGGGGTCCGGCTCATGGCGGCCCGCATCTTGGCCGGGTCGCTCAGGACCTTGAGGGCCATCTCGGTGCCGATGGTCCCCGGCCCGATGGCATTGACGCGTATGCCCTTGTCGGCAAGGGCCAGCGCCATGACCTTGGTCAGCTGGTTGACCCCGCCTTTCGAGACGATGTAGGGCGTGATGCTGGGTATCGCCAGCACCGCGTTGATCGAGGACATGTTGATGATGGTGCCCGGGTCGCCCTGGGACACCATCTGCCGGGCGGCGGCCTGACCGGTCAGGAAGACGCCCTTTAGATTGACCCGCAGCACCCGGTCGAAGTCTTCCTCGCCGAGATCGAGGAAATCGCAGGCGTGGACGATCGCGGCATTGGCGACGGCGCAGTCGAGGCGGCCGAAGGCGGCGACCGCGGACTCGATCAGGGCGTCGACCTGGGACTTGTCGCCGACGTCGCAGGCGACGAACAGCGCGTCGCCGCCGTGCGCCTGAATCGCTTCGGCCGCCTCCTCGCCCTTGGCGGCATC
>JAWWCG010000168.1:0-7135 GCA_033720555.1 Kiloniellales bacterium
CTAGGCGCGGGGCGAAGCGCGATGCGGGGACATCGGGCGAGCCCCGCAACGACGCGGAGCGCCAGCCCAGGCCAACCCCTAAGGGAAGGGCGCTTTTGACCGGACGTCGCGTCGCTCGTCCTCGAATATGCGTCGGCATGTCCATCGTCCTCGCTCCTAACGTCCGGTCAAAATCGCACCGTCAGCGTGGTTCAATCTGGTCGGGTACTGCTCTAGGCGTTGTGCCCCGCCAGTCTCAGGAAATTGCGCAGCAGCGCGTGGCCGTGTTCCGACGCGATGCTCTCCGGGTGGAACTGGACGCCGTGGATCGGCAGCTCCCTGTGGCGCAGGCCCATGACGACGCCGTCCTCGGTCTCGGCCGTGATCTCCAGGGCTTCGGGCAGGCTGTCGCGCTCGACCACCAGGGAATGATAGCGCGTCGCCTCGAACGGCGAGGGCAGGTCGGCGAAGACGCCGCTGGCGTCATGGCGGACGCTGCTCAACTTGCCGTGCATCGGCGCGTTGGCGCGCACCACCTTGCCGCCGAAGGCCTGGCCGATCGCCTGATGGCCGAGGCAGACCCCGAGCAGCGGCACCCGCCCGGCCGCGGCCGCGATCAGCTCGAGGCAGATCCCCGCCCGGTCGGGATCGCAAGGGCCCGGCGAGATCACGATCCCCTGCGGGCCCATGTCGACCGCCGCCGCCGCGGCGATGGCGTCGTTGCGCCGCACCTCGACCGCCGCCCCCAGTTCGCCCAGGAAGTGGTAAAGGTTGTAGGTGAAGCTGTCGTAGTTGTCGATCAGCAGAAACATTTCAGACGATTACGCCGCCGGCCTAAGGATTTGCTTGATGTCCGTCCGAACCCTTATATCAGGTCGCCGGGCGGCGAGCCAGAAGACCGTCGCCAGCGTCGCCCGGCCGCCGGCGGCCGGCTCTTGATCTTCGCGCCGCCGCACGACTTATATGAGGGTGCGGGCGCCCAAGATTGAGGCCCCGATAGCAGGCGCGCGCCCTTAGATCCGGGCGGCAGGAGGAGCACCGGTGAACATCGGCGAAGCGGCGCGGGCGAGCAGCCTGCCGGCCAAGACGATCCGCTACTACGAGCAGATCGGCCTGATCAAGCCGGCGGCGCGCAGCGGCGGCAATTACCGGGTCTACGACGAGGCCGAGGTCCAGGAGCTGCGCTTCATCCACCGGGCGCGCCGCCTCGGGTTCTCGGTCGGCGAGGTCGCGGAACTGCTGGACCTGTGGCGCGACCGAAGCCGCAGCAGCCGCCAGGTGAAGGCCTTGGCGTCGCGCCACCTCGAGGACGTCGACGCGAAGATCGCCGAGCTCCAGGCGATGCGCGATACCCTCAACGACCTGCTCGAGCGATGCCATGGCGACGCCCGGCCGGACTGTCCGATTCTGGCCGATCTGGCCGGCCACGGCGACGCCTCTGAGACGACCGCCGACAAAATCGATTGACCGACGCGGACCTAATCGGTCATTAGCCTGAGGCGGTGCGCTCGCCCGCGCGGCGACACCGGACCGGCCGGGGACCGGCCGGGGATCGGACAGGGATCGGGCGGGCGGCCGTTCGCCCGGCCGGCTCGAGAGACGCCGAACAGACGCCAGTTAGAGACTTAAGGGGACCGGCGATCAAACTGGAAGGCCCCAGCGACCCCGAGCTACGGCGCCAAATGGCGCGGGCCCAGGCGGAAGCGGACTCGGCCCGTTTCTGGCTTTGGTTCATCCGTTTGCTGCTGGGCGGCTTCCTCGCCGTCGGCTCCGGCGCCTTGGCGGGCGTCGCCCTCTGGTATTTCGCCGGGCCGCCGCAGGCCGTGCCCGATGTCGGCGCGACCCTGCTCACCGCCGGGTCCGGCGCGCCGTCTTCCGTGACCCTGGTTCCGGCGCCGCAGTCCGGCGCCGCGGGGAAGCTGGCCGGCGCGAAGCCGTCCGTTTCGGAGCTGCCGGCAGCGGAGACGATGGCCGCGCCCGGCAAGCTGGATCCGCCCGGCAAGCTGGATCTGGCGGGCAAGCTGGACGCGCCGGGAAAACTGAATGCCCCGGTGCCCGCCGCCGGCGAGTCCGACGGCCCGAGATCGGCGGCCTCCGTCCTGGCCCGGCGTCGCAGCGCTGCGCAGGCCGAGCCGTCGCCACCGCCGTTCCTGGTCCCCGATGCAAGCCTGCAGCTTTCGTGGATGGAGGAGCCGCCGCTCGGCCCTTCGCCACCGACAAAGGTGACAGAGCCGACAGAGTCGACAGAGGCCACAGGCGCGAGTGGGGCGACCGGGGCGACTGGGGCGCCGGCCGGCTCCACCGCGCTTGCCACGCCGGCCACGTCGGCCACGCCCGCCGCCACGGCGGAACCGCCGGCGGCGGGCGATCAGCTCATGCGTCCGCGCACGAGCCGCGAGATCGACGCCGGCCTGGCGGCGCTCGATCTCGACGCCCTCGGGCCGAGCGAGGTCGCGCCGGCCAACCCGCCGGCCTGGCGGCGCCACGCCGTCAAGGTGACGAAGCCCTTCAAGAAGCCGGCGATCGCCATCGTGATCGACGATCTCGGCCTGAACCGGCCCAACACCCGCCGGACTATCGCCCTGCCGGGGCCCTTGACCCTTGCTTTGATGACCTATGCCGAGACCTTGCAGGAGTTCGCCGACCGGGCACGCGCAAACGGGCACGAGCTGATGGTCCATTTCCCCATGGCGCCGCGCGACCCGCGTTACGATCCCGGCCCCAACGTCCTAAGCGCCGAGCTGGAACAGGAGGAACTGGCCCGCCGCCTGGACTGGGGCCTGTCGCGCTTCGAGGGCTATGTCGGGATCAACAACCACATGGGCAGCGGCTTCACCACCTCGATTCCCGGCATGGCCCAGGTCATGCTGGAGTTGAAGGCCCGCGGGCTGCTCTACCTGGATTCCCTAACGGTCCCTGGCGCGGTCGGGGCGCAACTCGCCGACCGCCTGGGCGTGCCCTTCGCGCAGCGCGACATCTTCATCGACAACGACCACGAAGACCCGGAGTCCATCCGCCGCCAGTTGGCGCGGCTCGAACGCATCGCCCGGCGCCGCGGCGCCGCCATCGCCATCGGCCACCCCCACGACGAGACCATCGAGGTTCTGGCGGCCTGGTTGCCCGAGGTCCAGAAGCGCGGCTTCACGCTGGTGCCGGTCAGCGCCCTGATTCAGACGCCCAGCGGCCTGGCGGTGACCCCGAAACGGGCCGACGGACCGGGCTGAGAGCCGCCGCCCGGCCCATTGTGTCGGGCTAGCGGCGCTGAGCGAACTTGAGGGCTTCCTCGGCCGCGCGGATCAGCGCCCGCGCTTTGTTGCGGCTTTCCTGGAACTCGCTTTCCGGGTCGCTGTCGGCGACGATGCCGCCGCCGGCCTGGACGTACATGGCGCCGTTCTTGACGACCGCGGTTCTGAGGGCGATGGCCGTGTCCATCGAGCCGTTGGCGCCGAAATAGCCGACCGCGCCGGCGTAGACGCCGCGACGTTCGGGCTCCAGCTCCTCGATGATCTCCATCGCCCGCACCTTGGGCGCGCCCGAGACGGTGCCGGCGGGAAAGCCGGCGATCAATGCGTCCATCGCGTCGAGCCGCGGGTCGATCTCGCCGACCACGTTGGAGACGATGTGCATGACGTGGCTGTAGAGCTCGATCACGTTGCGCTCGGTGACCGTGACCGTGCCGACCCGGGCGACGCGGCCGACGTCGTTGCGGCCGAGATCGAGCAGCATGAGGTGCTCGGCCAGCTCCTTGGGATCGCTCAAGAGGTCTTCGGCGAGGGCGGCGTCCTCCTCGGCGCTGGCGCCACGGCGCCGGGTCCCGGCGATCGGCCGGATCGTCACCTGGCCGTCGCGCAGGCGGACCAGGATCTCCGGGCTGGAGCCGACCACGGCGAACTCGCCGAAATCGAGATGGAACAGGAAGGGCGAGGGGTTGAGGCGCCTGAGCGCCCGGTAGAGCGCCAACGGCGGCAGGTGGAAGGGCACGGTGAAGCGCTGCGAGAGCACCACCTGAAAGACGTCGCCGGCGAAGATGTAGTCCTTGCCGCGGCGCACCATCTCGTGAAAGCGCTCGCGGGTCATGTTGGAGCGCGGCTCCGGCAGCTCGCCGCTCGCCTCGACCGGCTCGCGGCGGTAGGGCAGGGAGCGCTCGAACTCCGCCACGGCGTCGGCCAGGCGTTCTGAGGCCTGCTGATAGGCCGCCTCGGCGGTGACGCCGGCGTTCGGCCAGACCGGCGTCACGAGGGTCACCTGGTCCTCGACCCGGTCGAACACGGCCACCAGGGTCGGGCGGAAGAAGATCGAGTCCGGCAGGCCCAGCACGTCCGGGTTCTCGCTGGGCAGCCGCTCCATGAGGCGCACCATGTCGTAGCCCATGTAGCCGATCAGGCAGGACGCCATGGGCGGCAGCTTGGCCGGCAGGTCGTCGATCCGGGATTCCTGGACGACGGCCCTGAGGCTCGCCAGCGCGTCGCCCTCCAGCAGCTCGAAACGCCCGGCCGCGGCGCGGGCTTGGCGGTTGATCTCGGCCCGGCCGGCGAAGCAGCGCCAGATCAGGTCCGGCTTCAAGGCGATGAAGGAATAGCGGCCGATCGTCGCCCCGCCCTCCACCGATTCGAACAGCGCGCTGTAGGGCCGCCCCTCGGCCAGCTTGAGGTAGGCCGAGACCGGCGTTTCCAGGTCGGCGACCAGGGAGGTGCTCAGCACCTGGGCCTTGCCGGCGCTATAACGGGCGGCGAATGCCTCGAAGTCGGGTTCGAGGCCCATGGCTCAATAGGAGGCCAAGACCGAATCGAGGGCGGCTTGGTTGATGCTCACCCCGAGGTCGCGTTCCAGCTCGCGGGTGAAGGCGGTCAGCATGTCGTTCCGCAGGCTCTGGGCGAGCCCCTCGGCGAGGATGTCCACCGCCTCGGCGTTGGCCTCCGGATCGCCCGGCTGAACCTCGGCGAGCCTGAGGACCGCCCAGCCCTCGGGCACCTCGGCGACCGCGACCTCGCCGGGCGCCAGGCCGAACAGCTTGGCGGTGAGGTCCGGCGAGGCGGCCTCGGGGTCCGAGCCGAAGCGGTCGATCGCCGGCGTGCGGCCCAGGCTCAGGTCCTCCTCGCTGGCGATCTCGGCCATGTCGGCGCCGAGGCGCACCCGGTCGGCCAGGGCCTCGGCCTCGATCAGGGCCGCTTGGCGGGCCTCCTGCTGGCGCCACAGCTCCACGACCTCGGCGCGCACCTCCGCGAGCGGCGGCATGGCCGGCGGCGTCACCTGGTCGACCCGGAAGACGTAGTAGTCGCCGTCCGGGGTCTCGTTCAGCAGGCTGGCCTCGCCGACCTCGGCCGAGAACACGGCCGGGAGAAACTCTTCGGGGTCCGGCAGATCGGGCTGCTCGCCCGAGGCCGTCGTGCCGTCCTGGGCGAGGTCTTCGACGCGCCTGACGGCGAGCCCGAGGCTGTCGGCGGCCTCCTCCAGGGTGGCGCCGCCGCCGAGCTCGTCGTCGAGCTGGTTGGCGACGGAGACCAGGCTGTCGACCGCCTGGCGCTCGGCGAGCTCGGCGGCCAGGGCGTCGCGGTGGTCCTCGAAGACCGGCTCGTAGGGCGGCAGGATGTCGGTCAGTTGGATGACGTGCCAGCCGAAGGGGCTCTGAATCGGCGCCGAGATCTCGCCGGCCTCGAGCTGGAAGACGGCGTCCGCCAGGCCGGGCATCTGTGCCGCCAGGGCCGCCTGGCTCAGCTCCGACAGCGCGACCGGCGCGACGCCCTGCGCCTCGGCCGCGGCCGCGAAGGCCTGACCCTCGTCGATCGCCGCCTCGAAGGCCGCGGCCTCTTCCTCGGAATCGAACAGCACCTGCTCGAAGCTGCGCCGCTCCGGCTTGGCGAATTGGTCGCGGCGCGCCTCGAACTCGCTCACCAGTTCCTCCTCGCCGACGTGGATCTCGTCCACCAGGTCCGCGGCGCGCAGCTCGACCAGGACGAGGCTGCGGTACTCGGGTTTCAGGAAGCGCTCGGGGTTGGCGGCGAGGACCTCTTGCAGCGCCGCCTCGTCCGGCTCGGCGAGGGAGGCGCCGTCGCCGCGCGGCACGATGAGGGTCTCGGCAACCCGGCGCTCGTCGCGGTAGCGGTAGAAATCCTCGACGAAGTCGCGCGAAACCTTGACCGCGCCGCTGACCGCCTCGCCAAGCTGGGCCCGCGTGATGTCGCGTTGGATGCCGATGATGTAGGCCGCCTCCGAGACGTTGCTGAACTGCAGGGCCTGATCGAACTTGGCGCGATCGAAGTTGCCGGCCTCGTCCTGGAACATGGGCTCGGCGGCGATGTGCTCCTTCAATTGCTCCGGGCCGACCACCATGCCCATGTTCTTGGCCTGCTCGTCCATTAGCGTGCCGGAGATGAAGTCCCGCAGCAGCCGCTCGACGAGGCCGAGGGCGCGGATCTGCTCGAGGTCGGGGCGGGTCCCGAGCTGGGCCTGCAGGCGGTTGATGTCGCGGATCAGATACTGGCTGAAAAGCCTGGTCTCGATCTCGGAATCGCCGACCGTGACGATCGTCGACGTCGGGCTGCCGCCGCGGAAGATGTCGCCGATGCCCCAGATCGCGAAGCTCAGGATCAGAATGCCGAACAGGAACGACATCAAGATCTTGGCGGTTTGTTCGCGCAGCTTCTTCAACATGGCGCATTCAACATGGCGAAGTGCGGTCCTTGACGTCGCTCGGGGCGGGCGGTTTTCGCCCCCGGCCGGGGCGGGCGCATCTTAGGGAGCGCCCCGCGGGCGGGCAACCGGCAATTGGGCGCTCTTGGCGGCCCGCCGGCCCCCGAGATCGGCCCGTCCATCGGGGCCGGCCGGCTCTGGCCTTGGCTCGGGCCGCGTGCTAGGAACCGGCCGGACGGGGGGACGAACCGGAGGGACGAACCGCGGCCGCGCGGCGGTCGTGGCCGACGGGCCCGGCGATTAGGGCCGGCGATAAGGGGATGAGGATGCGATGCGGCGAAAACTGATCGCGGGCAACTGGAAAATGAACGGCCTGCTGGGCTCGGGACGCGGCTTGGCCGGGGACCTCGTCGCCCGCTTGGCGGACCAGGCCCCGGCGTGCGACTTCCTGGTCTGCCCGCCGTTCCAGCTGCTGCTGCCGGTGGCCGAGGCGCTCGCCGGCAGCCCGGTGCGCCTGGGCGCGCAG
>JAWWCG010000169.1:0-7131 GCA_033720555.1 Kiloniellales bacterium
CCGCAGCGCCGCAAGCTGATCTCGCGATGGCGCGGCTACTACGGCAACACCGTGGCCGCCGTCTCGCTGTCCGGCCAACCGCATATGCACGCCAACTTCGGCCTTCGCATGGACGACTTCCTGAAGACCGACACGCCGAACTACTACCTGTTCTCCGAGGATGGCGAGAGCGAGGAGGAGTTCTCGGCGCGCCTGGCCGGCAATTTCGAGAAGGTGATTCTCGACGCCGGGCCGGACACCATCGCCGCCTTCTTCGCGGAGCCCATGCAGTCGGGCGGCGGCGCCATCCGGCCGCCGGAGGGTTATTGGAAGGCCATGCAGGCCGTGATCCGCAAGTACGGCCTCCACTTCCATGTCGACGAGACGGTCTGCGGGTTCGGCCGCACCGGCCATATGTGGGGCGCCCAGGCCTTCGACCTGACGCCGGACAGCGTCACCTGCGCCAAGGCCCTCACGGCGGCGTTCTTCCCCATGTCGGCGATCCTGTTCAAGCAGGACCTGCACGACGACCTGATGAAAGTGTCGGACGAGGCGGGCGGCCTGGGACACGGCTTCACCTATGCGGGACACCCGGTCGGCGCCGCGGTCGCCTTGGAGGCCCTCGCCATCTATGACGAGATCGACCTGGTCGGCCACGTGCGGCGGGTTTCGAGGACCTTCCTCGATCGCTGCGAGGCGCTGCTCGATCACCCTCTGGTCGGCGACGTTCGCGGCATCGGGTTGTTCTGCGGCATCCAGTTGGTGCAAGACAAGGCGCGCCGGCGGCTCTTCGATCCGAAGGCCAAGGTCGGCCAATTGGTCCAGGACATGGCCCACGAGAAAGGCCTTTACCTGCGCTCGATCCCGCCCGACCGGATCAGCTTCATGCCGCCCCTCGTCATCAGCGAGGACGAGATCGCAGAGGGCGTCGGCATCTTGAAGTCGGCCCTCGACGCGGCGTGGGAGCAGCTCCGCAGAGCCGCGTGATCGGGCTCCGAGCCGGCGCGTTCCGACCGTATGCGTTTGCCCGGACCTTCGAACGACGACCGGCGAATCGCGACCGGCCGTCCCGCCGTTTTCGGCATCCCGCTAAGGATGAAAATAATTCATGAAAAATGACGAAGTTTTCGAAAGCGCTAATGCTTGACTTCGATAAGATTGGGGCAGAGGCGCACCGATGACCCGCCGGACACCGAGGTCCGGCCGAGTCCAAAGGAAGTTGCAATGCCTGAGAGCTTTGGGGAAATCGAGGACAAAGGCCCCGACGTCTCGACCGACGCGCTGTTCGACACAAAGCGCTATCCGATAAATCGACGCGGCGCGGCGGCGTACAAAGACTTGATATCCTCGGCCCGAGACGGCCTGGCCGATCAGAACTGCGCCCGTCTCGCGGCGTTCATTCGCCCGAACGTCGTCGAGAGGATGCAGGCGGAGGCCGCCGCGCTCGTGCCGCAGGCGACCTACACCAAGGCCGACCTCAACCCCTATTTCACCGCCCCGCCGGAGGGGCTGCCCGAGGATCACCCGCTGCGCCGCCTGTCGCCGCGTCGCCACGGCATGGTGCGCGGCGATCGATTCGCGCGGGCCGGACTGGTCTGGGCGGTGTTCCAGAACGACGACCTCTGCGCCTTCGTCGCCGACTGTCTCGGATACGAGAAACTCTACACCTATCGCGATCCGTTCGGCTGCGTGAACGCCAACATCCAGCCCGAGGGCTGCGAGTTCGCCTGGCACTTCGACAACAACGACTTCACCGTCTCCTTCGGGCTGAAGCAGCCGCAGGAAGGCGGGGTCTTCGAATACGTGCCGGACCTGCGAACGCAGACCGACGAGAACTTCGACGAGGTCAAGCGGGTGCTGGACGGCGACGCGACGCGCGTTCGCCGGCTCGTCCTCAGGCCCGGCGACCTTCAGCTCTTCAGAGGCGGGCAGACGCTGCATCGCGTCACGGCGCCGGTCGGCGAAGACCGCCTCAGCCTGCTTCTCAGCTATGTCAGCGATCCGGCGAACCTCGTCTCGGCCGAGACGGCGATTCGCCTATGGGGCGAAGCCCATCCACTTCATTTGCATCAGGGCGCGACGGAACGACGGGCCTGACGCTCGCGAGAGTGCCGCCCCGAGCGGCGAACGAGATCGACGCAACCACATGGGGGGCCAGAAATGCCCGGAAGAAACACCTCCTCTAGACCCACGGATCGTGTATCGCGGCGAACGTTCCTCGCCGGAACCGCGGCGACGCTCGGCGCCGCATCGTTCGGCCTGCCCATGCCGGCACTGGCCGAGACCCCGAAGAAGGGCGGCCTGTTCACGGCCGGGATCCGAGGCGGCGCGTCGACCGACTCGCTCGATCCCGCGACCTTCGAAAGCCAGCAACAGATCTTCATCGGCTTTGCCGTCCGCAACAACCTGACGGAGATCGCGTCCGACAACTCCCTGAAGGCGGAGTTGGCGGAAAGCTGGGAGTCCGACGATGCGAAGGTCTGGTCGTTCAAGCTGCGTCCCGGAGTCGAATTCCACAATGGCAAATCGCTGAGCCCGGAAGACGTCGTCGCGTCGCTCAATATTCACCGTGGGGAGGGCACGAAATCCGGTGCGGCGCCCCTCTTGAAGGATGTCGTGTCGGTCGCGGCCGATGGAAAAGAGAGAGTGCGGGTCGAGCTGCAAGCGCCGAACGCCGACTTCCCCTTCATTCTATCGGACTATCATTTCAACATCGTGCCCGCGAACGCCGACGGCTCGGGTGACGTGAGCGGCGTCGGAACCGGCGGTTACTTCCTCGAGGACTATAATCCGCCAACCACGCGACTGCGTCGGAACCCCAACTATTGGAAGGACGGCGCCGCCCATTTCGACGAGGGCGAGGTCCTGCTCATCAACGACTCGACCGCCGCGACGACGGCCTTGATCACGGGCGACGTCGACGCGATCAACGACGCCGAATACAAGACGCTCGACCTGCTCTCGCGCCATGACGACGTTGCGATCGAATCGGTGCCCGGCGGGTATCATCCGACCTTTGCGATGCGCTCGACCCTGGCGCCGTTCGACAGCAACGACGTGCGTCTCGCCCTCAAGTACGCGATCGACCGGCAGGCCTTGGTGGACAAGGTGCTGAAAGGCAACGGCGTGGTCGCCAACGATCATCCGATCGCGCCGTCGATGCCCTTTCACGACTCCTCGATCGAGCAGCGCCCCTACGATCCCGACAAAGCGAGATTCCACCTCAAGAAAGCCGGCTTGGATAGCCTCCATGTTCGCCTGAGCACCTCCGACTCGATTTTCCCGGGGGCCATCGACTCGGTGGTGCTTTACAAGGAAAGCGCAAAGAAGGCCGGCCTCGACATCGAGGTGGGTCGCGAGCCCGGCGACGGCTACTGGTCCGATATCTGGCTGAAGAGGCCGTTCTATACCGGCGGGTGGGGGCCGCGGCCGGTCCCGGACATGATCTTCACCTCGGCCTACGCCTCCGGCGCCGCGTGGAACGAGACCTCCTTCAGCAACGCGCGGTTCGACGAACTGCTGTTGGCCGCCCGTGCGGAACTCGACGAGAGCAAGCGCGCTCAAATGTACAGCGAGATGCAGCGCCTGGTGCGCGACGAGGCGGGCGCCGTCATCCCGTTCTTCCGCAACTACGTCTATCCCAGGCGCAAGGAGATCGCGCACTCCGGCGCGCTTGGCGGGGATTGGCAGCTCGACGGCCTCAAGGCGATGGAGCGCTGGTGGCGCGCCTGACGAGCCGCGCCGTGGCGGGGCTGGGCCGGCGTCGTCTCCGGCCCTAAGCCTTTTATGGGAGTCGCCGGCGTATCCCGCCGGCCGAGACAAGCACAGCGCGATCGCCGTGCCGGAGCGGTCCTCGTCGTCGCCCGAAGCGCCGAGGCGCTACGCCGTCGGCCGGGCGCTCAGTATTCCAGATTCGGATCGACCCGGTTGACCAGCGCTTCCCCGCGGAAGTGGCGGCGCAGGTTTCCGAACATCAGGTCGAGCGTCTTCGGGATATAGGCCTCGGTATCGTCAGAGGAGCAGTGCGGCGTGATGATCAGGTTCGGGGTCCGCCAAAGCGGCGAGTCCTCCGCCAAGGGCTCGGGGTCGAAGACGTCGAGGATGGCGCTCACCTCCCGCCGCTCCAGCCGCTGGCGCAGGGCCTCGTAATCCATCACCTGGGCGCGGCTATAGTTGACGATGCCGCAGCCCGGGCGCAGGGCAGCGATCTCCTTGGCGCCGATCAAGGCGCGCGACGCGGAGGTCGCCGGCGCCGTGCAGATGACGAAATCGGCCCGGGCCATGAGCTCGGCCAGATTGTCCGGCGTGTGCATCTCGTCGACCGCGTCGTGCGGCTGCCCGCTGCGGCGCACGCCGATCACCCGCATGCCGAAGCGCTTGGCCCAGGTCGCGACGCCGCCGCCGACCGAGCCGACCCCGACGACGAGCAAGGTCTTGCCCGAGATCCCGGTGTTGAAGGCTTGCCGCCAGCGGCCCTCGCGCTGGCTGGTCACCATTTCCGGGACCCGGTTGTTCAGCATCAACACCGCCATGATCGCGTATTCGTTGGCGCGCTCGCCGTGAACGCCGCGGTTGTTGACGAAGGCGACCCCCTCGGGCAGCCAGGTGAAGGGGACGAAGTATTCGATCCCGGCGCCCGAGGCGTGGACGATCCGCACTTTGGGCGCCCGCCGGGCGAAGTCCTCGAGCGGCGGCTTCCAGCAGAGCAGCGCCTCGGCCGTCGCCATATGGCGGTCGTAGTCGGCGCCGTCGTAAGCGATCGTCACGCGCAGGCGCTCGGCCACGTCGGGAAAGCGCGCCATGACGGCCTCGAGACGCTCGGGCGTCACCTCGAAGACGCGGCCGAGCGCGCTGTCGTTGTCGATGTGGAGATGAAAGGGCTGCGCGCCGTCGTTGGTATCAGCCATAGCGGTCCTTGGAGTGCGAGGGCGGGGGGCTTGCGTCAGGCGGCCGGAATCGTACGCTCGATCCACCAGCGCGCCAACTCGGGCACCAGGGGCTCCAGGTGGGACAGCCGGCCGGGCTTCGCGAAAGGCGAATAGAGGCCGGTCTGCTGATGGGCGGCGATGTCGTTGTCCTCGCCGAGCGTGGTGTCCCAACGCTTGTAGTAGTACTGGACCTTCTCCTCGAAGTCGGGGCGGGCGACCGTCTCGCTCGGGAAGCAGGATCCGGCGAGGACCCGGGTGTGATGCGGCCCGTCGTGCTGCAGCTCCAGGTACCAGACGCAATCGAGCGTCATGCCCAGCATGGTGGAGGGATTGAGGCAGACGTAGTTGGTTCCGCCGGCGGCCCGGCCTTCGAGCCCGGCGATATGCGGCAAGGCGTGCTCCAGATCCTGCGGCAGCAGGGCCCGGGTGTTCTCGTCGTGATGCTCGCGGATGTCGAACCAGTTGCCGGAGGTGGGCGCCGCCGAGTGCTCCATCTGCTTCGGGTCCAGGGTCGCCTTGTGGACCGTCGGCAGATGGTACTCCTCCATCGCGTTCTCGATGTGGACCTTCCAGTTGCAGGCGACCTCGTGGGTGACCAGCCGCGAGAGCTTCAGATTCTCCAGCCCGTAGGAGCCCATGACCTCGGGGAAGTCGCCCAGGAAATCGGTCAGCGGCTCCGCCTGACCGTCGAGATTGATGAACATGAAGCATCCGAACACCTCGAGCCTGAGCGGCACCAGGCCGTTCTTCGACTTGTCGAAGTTTTCCGTCTGCTCCATGCCCGGGCAGCCGCGCAGGCGTCCCGTCAGGTCGTAGGACCAGCTATGATAGGGGCAGGTGAAGAGGTGGCGGTTGCCCTTGCCCTTGGCGACCGGCGCGCCGCGATGGCGGCAGTTGTTGGCGAAGGCGCGAATCGTCCGGTCGCGGCCGCGGACGATCAGGATCGGGACGCCGACGAAGTTGACGGTGATGTAGTCGCCCGGCTTGCTCACCTGATCGACGTGGCCGAAGAAGTTCCACGTCTTCATGAACATGTTCTCGACCTCGGCCCTGTAGTACTCCTCCGAGGTGTAGCACCAGGCCGGCAGGGTCTCGGCTTGCTCGACGGGCTTGAACACCTCGGCGTATTGCGCGCGGTCGAACATGATGGAAGGGTTCATGGCTCCGTCTTCCTCTCCTGTCGCGGGATGTCTGGCCCCCCTGGGCGAGGCCGCCTCGGCATGCGCGTGCAAGCTTTTCGCGCGGCTTGCCCGAGGCTCATCCTCAGTATTTGGTCAGATAATTCTGGATCTCCCACTCCGAGACGGCGTTGTGGTAGTCCCACCACTCCTTGGTCTTGAGGCCGATGTACGACCGATAGAGATCGTCGCCCATGACCTCGCGGCCGAGCGGATCGTCGGCGAAGGCCTCGATCGCGTGCAGCAGCGTCTCGGGCAGCGACGCGACGCCCAGGTCGTCGAGCTCCTGCTGGCTTAGCTCGTACATGTTGAGGTCGATCGGATCGCCGGGATCCAGATCCTGCTCGATCCCCTCCAAGCCGGCCGCCAACATCATCGCGGCGCCGGCATAGGCGTTGACGCAAGGATCGACCGCGCGGCACTCCCATCTCGCGGAGGACAGATAGACGCCGTCGTCCGGCGAGGCCGCGCCTTCGATCTCCGGGCGCAGCTTGGGCACCCGCAGCATATGCGTGCGGTTGTTGCCGCCGTAGGACACGAAGACCGGCGCCCAGGTGTAGCCGGTCATGGAGCCGGTCTTGATGAGGCGCTTGTAGGAGTTCACCGTCGGGCAGGTCACCGCGACGATCGCGGCGGCGTGCTTCCTGACGCCGCCGAGGAACTGGTAGGCGACTTTGGAAAGCCCGCAGCCGCGCGGATCGCCGGCGTCGCCGCTGACGTTGCGGCCGGTCTCGACGTCGGACAGCGACATGTTGAAGTGGGCCCCGCTGCCGGTTCGATCGGCATAGGGCTTCGGCATGAAGGTCGCCTCCCAGCCGTATTTGCGGGCGATTTCCTTCATCATCAGGCGCCACAGGACGAAGCGGTCGGCCATGGTCATGACATCCGCGTAGGCGAAGTCGAACTCGAACTGGCCGTTCGCGTCTTCATGGTCGAAGGAGTGCACCTCCCATCCCAGCGCGTTCATGGCGCTCACGCATTCGTCCAGGAAGTCGTAGTTCTCCAGCGTCAGTTGGACGTCGTAGGCGGCCTTGGCGATATCGTCC
>JAWWCG010000170.1:0-7077 GCA_033720555.1 Kiloniellales bacterium
CTCCGCCTCGCGCAGGTGATTGATGATCTGCTCAACCGAAAACCGCTTTCTGGGCATCTACTTATCCCCTCCCTCGAAAGAATCCAGGTGCCTCAGACTTCTAACTCAGCACCCGGAGCCGGGTAAGGGGGGCAGGTCAGCCCGGCTCGCTCGGTCGCAATGCGCGGCGCAAAGAAATGCGGCCGCGCGGCGTTGCCTGCCCGTCAAGCCACACCCTCGACAGCCTCGCGCACGGCGGCGAGGAATCGGGCCACCTCGGCAGGGGTATTGTAGTGGCTGACCGAGACCCGGACACAGTCGTCCATGCCCAGCGGCGCGAGCACGTTGCCGGAATAGTGATCGTTCTTGCGGACATGCACGCGGATCCCGCGTCGGCGCAAATGCTCGACCAGATCGGCCGAGTCCATGCCGGCCAGCCGGAACGAGACCACGCCTTCGCGGCGGTCCGCCGCGGCGCCTCCGATCAGGGTGACGCCGGAATGATCGGCCAGGCCCGGCTGATTGCCGACTCCCTGCAACAGGTCGCGGATCAGCCCGGTCTCGTAGGCGGCGATGGCCCGGCCCGCCGCCTCCAGTCGCGCCCGCCGATCGGCGGCTTCGCCGACCTGTCCGCCGAGCCATTCCAGATAGGCCACCATGTCCGAGAAGGTCGCATAGGCGCCGGCGTCGCGGGTGCCGAGCTCCCAGTTTTCCAGGCTGCCGCCGGCGATTTGCTCCTTTGGCAGCGCGCTCAGGCGGTCCGAGGCCCAGCCCACGCCGTAACCGTGGCGCGAGAAGACCTTGTAGGGAGAAATGGCATAGCCATCGGCGAGACAGGCTTCCACGTCCACCGCGCCGTGGCTGGCGTGCTGGATCCCGTCGACGACGATGAAGGCCCGCGGCGCTGCCTCGCGGATCGCGGCGGCGATCGCCGGCACATCCACCGCCATGCCGGTCACCGGCGAGGTGTGGACGATCGTCGCCACCCGCACGTCGGGGCTCAGGGCCGCGCGATAGGCGTCGAGCGTGACCGTTCCGCTCGCGTCGTCGTGCGGCACCCTGACGTGCGAACGACCCGTCACCTCGGCCCAGCGCGACATCGCGCTTGCCGAGGCGGGATGCTCGAGGGTGGAGCCCAGCATCACGCCGCCCTCGCGCGCGCCCAGCGCCGCCGTTCGGATCAGGCGGAACAGCACCTCGGTCCCGCTTTCGCCGACGAGGACCGCGCCGCCGGCGGCGTTGAAGAACAGCATCATGTCGGCCCGGCCCCGGTCGATCGCCGCCATCAGCGCCTGCGACGCCGGGTTCGCCCGGCCCTGATTGTCCGGGTATCCCGCGTAGGCCGCCGAGGTCTCGATCACGGATTTCAGCCGCAACGCGCCGCCCGCGTTCTCGAAATAGATGCGCGGCCCCTCGAACGGGCAGGCGTCGACATGCGCGAAACGGCCGCGGATCTCGTCGATCAGATGGCCGATGTCCGCTTTCATTTCGCGGCCACCAGGGCAGGTTCCGCGCCGCGCAGCCGAAGACCCTCCGGGTCGAACGGAGGGCGGGCAAGGATGCGGGCGTCGTGTTCCCGGCCGAGAAGCGCCACGGTGACGTGTTCGCCCGGACGCGCGATGTCGGCTCTGAGATAGGCGATCGCCAGGGACATGCCCACGCTGTAGCCGTAGGCCCCCGAGGAAACCTGGCCGACCGGCGTGCCATCCGGGAGAAAGACCGGCTCTCCGCCGCTTGCATCGGCGTCCGCCGCGTCGATCTCCAGCATGACCATCCGGTCGCGCGGCGGCTTGCCGGCGATCGCCGTCCAGGCGTCCTTGTTGAGGAACGCCTTGTCCGCGCGGATCAGACCGTCGAGCCCCGATTCCTGCGGCCAGTACTCCGGGCTGTAGTCACGCCCCCAGGACCCATAGCCCTTCTCGATGCGCAGGCTCATGAGGGCGCGGCCGCCGACCGGGCCGCCGCCGGCCGCCGAGGCCGCCGCCAGCAGGGCCGCGTAAAGCGTCGGCTGGTCCGCGGTGGCGCAATAGAGCTCCCAGCCGAGATCGCCGGTGAAGGAGACGCGCAGCGCAATGCAGTCCACGCCGGCCACCGTGATCCGGGCCGACCGGAAGAACGGGAAGGCCTGGTTCGAGAGATCGGCGTCGGTCAGCTCTTGCAGCGCCTCTCTGGCGCGGGGACCGGCGATGTTGAAGCCGCAGAGCGCTTCGGTCAGGCTTTCGAAGACCGTCCCGTCGGGCAGCGGCACCGCGCGGAAGAACCGCTGGTGGAACCGCTCCGCCATGCCCGAGCCGAAGACGCGGAGCTCGTCCTCGGCCAGCCGAGTGACGGTGAAGTCCCCGGCGATGCCGCCGCGCTTTCCGATCAACGGCGTCAGGCACGACCGGCCGATCGCGCGCGGCATGCGGTTGGCGAAGACGGCGTTCAGCCAGTCCTCCGCACCCGGTCCCGTCACGCGGTATTTGGCGAAGTTCGAGATGTCGATAACGCCCAGGGTCTCGCGCAGCATGCGCGCCTCGCGGCCGACCGAGTCCCACCAGGGTTGACGCGTGAAGCCGGCGCTGTCGGGGGTCGCGGCATCGAAGTAGAGCGGATGCTCCCACCCGAAGTTCAGGCCGAAGGCCGCGCCCAGATCCTTCTGGAGCTGGTAGACCGGGCGTGTCCGCACGGGCCGGCCCGCGTCTCGTTCCTCGTTCGGGAAATGAATCTTGAAGCGGTGGGCATACTGGTCCTGCACCCGGGCCTTGGTAAAAGCCGGCCCCGCCCACTGGCCGTAGCGCGCGAGGTCCCAGCCGAACATGTCGAGCGAGGGTTCGCCCTCGATCATCCACTCGGCGGCGAGCTTGCCCAGCCCCCCGTTCTGGGAGAAGCCGGGAATCACGCCGCAGCAGCAGAAATAGCCCGGCAGCTCGGGCACCGGGCCGAACAAGGTGGCGCTGTCGGGCGACCAGATCATCGGGCCGTTGATCACGCGCTTGATCCCGGCCTCGCCGAGGGCCGGCACGCGGGCGATCGCCCGGAGCATGTTCTCCTCGATCCGTTCCAGGTCGTCGGCGAAAAGCTCCTGGCCGAAGCCCGACGGGGTTCCATCCTCGGCCCAGAACTTCATCGCTTTCTCGTAGGCGCCCACCAGCAGGCCCTTGCCCTCCTGGCGCAGGTAGTATTCCCCGTCGCGATCGGCGACGGACGGCAGACGGCGGTCGAGGCCCGCGATCTCGGCGATGGTCTCGGTGACGAAGTATTGGTGCTCGGTCGGGATCAGGGGAAGCGTCAGTCCCGCCATGGCCGCGACCTCGCGCGCCCAGAGGCCGGCGGCGTTCACGACCCAGGGCGTGCGGACATCGCCGGCGTCCGTGCGCACGACCCAGGTGCCGTCGGGCTGCCGGTCGGTGCCGGTGACCAGCGTGAAGCGGTGAATTTCGGCGCCGCGCTGACGCGCCCCGATGGCATAGGCATTGGTGACGCCCGAGGGATCGACGTTGCCGCCGTCCGGTTCGTACATGATGCAGCGCACGCCGTCGAAGTCGACCAGCGGATGCAGGCGCTCCGCCTCGTCCCGGCTGACTTCGTGGAACTTCATGCCGTAGCGCCGCGCCTTGGCCGCCTGCAGGCGCAACTGGTGCTCGCGCGCCTCGCTCTGGGCGAGATACAGCGACCCCGGCTGGAACACGCCGCAACTCTGTCCCGATTCCTTCTCGAGTTCCGGGTAAAGCTGCATGGTGTAATGCTGAAGGCGCGAGATATTGGTGTTGTCGTGCAGGCCGTGGATATTGGCGGCGGCGTGCCACGTCGAGCCGGAGGTCAGCTCCGAGCGCTCGAGCAGAACGACATCGCTCCAGCCGAGCTTGGCCAGATGGTAGAGGATCGAGCAGCCGACCACGCCGCCTCCGATCACGACGGCCTGTGCATGACTACGCATGGACCTTGAACTCCTCACATGGTCCCGGCTGAACCCGGGTGTTAGGCGGCCCTAGGATCGAGAGTCGCATCGCCCCCCTGGCTCGAGGTCTCCCCGGGGTTGAGGGGGCAGCGACCGCCGTCGCCACAACGCCCGGACCGGAGCGGTCTGCCATGACTGCTGCAAGAGCGTTCATCTGCTGTTGGGTGCCGGCCGAAGCTATGCGCCGTTGAAACGATCGCGCGGGTCGCGCACGCACCCTAGTCGCGTCCAGCGGCCATCGCTCACAAAAAAAATCGAGTCAATGCGCCGCCAATAATTGCTTGCGAAGAGATACCGGCCTGGCTTCAATCCGGCACCATGAGAGGCCGCATGCGGCCTTTGCGAGTCCGAGGGTCGGCTGAGAGATCCGGGCAGCTCGGCTTGGTCTACGCCACCGCGGATCGACGCGAGCCCGGCGCGGCGCGTTGCGGGATCTCGCGGCGGTGGGGTGATGGCGCCGCCGTCGCGCCAAGCGTCGGGTGGGCGGCGCAGCTGTGGTGACGAGTAGGCGAGAGGATGACTTGGGAGCGACGGGGCCGCCGGACACGCCGGACACGCCGGCGGCGAACTGACGCCGAGAGCATCGATCGACGCGACCGCGGGCCGGCGGCATGATCCGCCCGGTCGAGTCCGTCGCCGCCATGGCCCCCTACGCCCTGGCCGACCTCGCCGAGGGCTTGGTTTCTCTCTCGCAGAACGAAAGTGCGTTTCCACCGAGCCCCGCGGCCTTGAGCGCCGGTCGGACGGCTCTCGATCAGGCGGCGCTCTACCCCGATCCGGACTGGACCGATCTGCGCCAAGCGATCGGCGATGCGTATGATCTGGAGCCGGCATCGATCCTCTGCGGCGCCGGATCGATGGAACTGATCGGCGCGCTGATCCGCGCCTTCGCCGGGCCTGGAGACGAGGTCCTGGCCCCCGCCTACGGCTATCTCTTCGTCGCGACTGCTTGTCGCCAGGCCGGCGCGGCCTATCGGACCGCGGCCGAGGACGGCTTCGTCGTTTCGGTCGATAGCCTGCTTGCGGCCGTGACGCCGAAGACGCGGATCGTCTTCCTGTGCAATCCCGGCAATCCCACCGGCACGCGGCTGCCCAATACCGAGGTTCTGCGGTTGCGGGCCTCGCTTCGCGGCGATGTGCTGCTGGTGGTCGACCAGGCCTACGGGGAGTTCGACGATCAGGACCATCGAACGGTCTTCGACCTGGCGTCGCGCGGCGACACCGTGGTCACCCGATCGTTGTCCAAGGCCTATGGCCTGGCCGGGGCAAGGACGGGCTGGGGCCTGTTCCCCGAGGCCGTGGGCGCCGAGGTCCGCAAGCTGCTCAATCCGAACAACGTTTCCGGCGTCAGCCAAGCGATGGCCGCGGCGGCGATCCGCGACCAAGCCTATATGAGGCGCACCGTCGCCGCGACGACCGACATCTCGCTGCGGTTCTGCGGTCGGCTGCGAGAAGCCGGCTACGACATCCCGGCGAGCCATACGAACTTCGTGCTGATCCCCTTTGCCAACGCCCCGGCCGCGCGGGCAGCGGACAGCACGCTGCGTTCGGGCGGATTTCTTCTGCGCGGCATGGGCGGATACGGCCTCACCCACTGTCTGCGCGCCACCATCGCGGCGGCCGCGACCATGGAGCGCGTCGCGGATATCCTGGTCGCCCAGGGGGAGCGGGGCTGAACGACGAGCCCTCCCGGCAACGATGGCCCGCGACGCGGCTCGCGCCCGGGGCCGGCGCTCGCCGCCCTTAGACTCACAGGTGCCTCAATCCAGGGCCGAGCTCACTTCATTGGGCGGGCCTGCAGGCCGTCTTCCCGATGGACATGGATCATCGGCTGCTCGGCGGCCGCCGGCGCGGCGAAATCGGCCGCGGCCTGATCGAGAATCCAGGTCTTCACGCTGTGCACCGCGCTGCCCTTCGACAACTGGCTGACGGACAGATAGTAGGTCCAAGGGCTCGGCGGGCGCGCCTCGGGGAAAAGCTCCACCAAGAGGCCGCGCTCGATAAAACTGCGCGCAAGTGACCGTTGGGTGGCGATCAGTCCCGCGCCGCCGGCCGCCCATTCCAGCGCCACGTTCGAGGCGTTCGTGCTCAGCCCCTTGTCGTAGCCGGTGGTGTCTACGCCCAGCGCCGCTCCCATGGCGTGCCAATATTCCTGCCTGCCGAGCACGAAGATCCAGTCGTGCTTCAGAATGTCCTGCGGCGCGAGGATCGCGTTCGGTCCCCTGAGGAACCGGGGGGCGCAGAGCAAGGTCAGGTGATCGTCCCAGAGTCGGGTCATCCCCAACAGCCGATCATCCTCGCGTCGGATCGAAATCGTGATGTGGGCGACGTGCTCGCCCACGTCCTCCCATATTGTGCCGTGGAGGATAATCTCTACCTCCGGGTGTTGGCGCCGGTAGTTCGTCAGGCTGCCGGCCAGCCAGTTCTCCGCAAGGCTGATGGGACAGGACACCACCACGGTACGGTTTCGTGCCGAGGCGATCACCGCCTCGGTCGCGTTGTCGATCTGCTCCAGCGCCGGGCGCAGCGTCGGCAGCAGCGCCTCGCCCATCTCGGTCAGTTTCAGGCTGCGCGGATGACGGTGGAAGAGCTGGCGCCCGAGGTAATGTTCGAGCGCTCGGACGTGACTGCTGATCGCGGCCTGCGTGTAGCCCAGCTCCGCCGCCGCCGCGGTGAAGCTCAGATGGCGCGCTGCGCATTCGAACGACCGAACGTGGTTGAGAGAAACGGGCGACTTCATGGCTTCTCCGGCAGTGAATTTCCCTTCTGCGACGGGACGTTAATGCCACGTCAAGCAGGGGGCAAACATTTCCGGCGCGCGCCATGACCCCGAAAAATTTGGCCATGGCCGACGCCCGCGGCCGCCTCGCCGCGCCCGTCCGAAAGCGCCCGGCCGAAAGCGCCGCTTATGCCGGTGAAAGGGCATTTTTTTGCCGGCGAAAGGGCATTGAAAACGCCCGGCTTTGCGACTACATCCTTGGCACTCTCCGAGAGGGAGTGCTAAAAAGCTTATATTCGAACTCCACCACATTCGGGTCAAGGGAGGGAAAACCCATGCACTTCAGGCCCTTACACGATCGCGTCCTGGTCCGCCGCATCGAAGAGGACGAGCGATCCGCCGGCGGCATCATCATCCCCGACACCGCCAAGGAAAAGCC
>JAWWCG010000171.1:0-7031 GCA_033720555.1 Kiloniellales bacterium
CGGCGAGGCGCCGCCGGTCTTCGCAGGGGCCGGCCGCGGCGGCTTGACAATAGCGGGACCGGCGGCGTCTTGTGCTTGCCGGGCCAGGGGTTCCAGGCCAGGGGTTCTGGGCCTGGGAGACGGCACGGGGGGAGACGGGGGATGCCACTGGGGATGCCACGGGGAATGCCACGGGGGATGCTGGAATCCTACTTCAAGCTGAGCGAGCACGGCACCACCGCGCGGCGCGAGATCGTCGCCGGCTGCACGACCTTCCTCACCATGGCCTACATCGCCTTCGTCAACCCGGCCATCCTGTCGGACGCCGGCATGGATTTCGGCGCCGTGTTCGTCGCCACCTGCGTCGCCGCGGCCTTCGGCACCCTGGTCATGGGACTCTACGCCAACTATCCCATCGCGCTCGCCCCCGGCATGGGCCTGAACGCCTTCTTCACCTACGGCGTGGTGCTGGGCATGGGCCACTCCTGGCAGGTCGCCCTGGGGGTGGTGTTCTGGTCCGGCGTCTTGTTCGTGATCCTGAGCGTGCTGCCGGTGCGCGAATGGATCATCAATTCGATCCCGCGCACCCTCAAGATGGCGATCTCGGCCGGCATCGGGCTGTTCCTCGGCATCATCGCGCTCAAGAACGCCGGCATCGTGGTGGACCATCCCGCGACCCTGGTGACCCTGGGCGACCTGGGCGCCGCCAGCTCGCTGCTGGCCGGCTTCGGCTTCATCGCCATCGTCGCCCTCTCCCACCGCGGGGTGCCCGGCGCGGTCATCATCGGCATCCTCCTGGTGACCGTCCTCGGCGTCGCCTTCGGCGTCTCCGAGTGGAAGGGCCTGGCCTCGGCGCCGCCCGACCCCTCGCCCACCTTCCTCGCCATGGACCTCGCCGGCGCCCTCGAGCTCGGCCTGCTGGCGGTCGTCTTCACCTTCCTCTTCGTCGACCTGTTCGACACCGCGGGCACCCTGGTGGGCGTCGCCCACCGCGCCGGCCTGCTCGACCAGGAAGGCCGCCTGCCGCGCCTGCGCAAGGCGCTGCTCGCCGACAGCACGGCCACGGTGGTCGGCGCGGGGCTCGGCACCTCGACCACCACCAGCTACATCGAGAGCGCGGCCGGCATCAACGCCGGCGGGCGTACCGGGCTGACCGCGGTCTCCGTCGGCGTGCTGTTCCTGCTCTGCCTGTTCTTCTCGCCCCTGGCCGAGACCGTGCCGGCCTACGCGACCGCGCCGGCGCTGCTGTTCGTCGCCTGCCTCATGGCCCACGCCCTGGCCGAGATCGACTGGGAGGACGCGACCGAATACGCGCCGGCCGTGGTCACCGCCATCGCCATGCCGCTCACCTTCTCGATCGCCGACGGCCTCGGCCTGGGCTTCATCTGCTACGCGCTCATGAAGCTCGCCGGCGGCAAGGCGTCAGAGTGCCCGCCGGCGGTCATGGTCGTCGCCGTCCTCTTCGTGCTCAAGTTCGCGTTTCTCTAAGGCATCTGCCACCCGCGTGGAATCGCACGGGCCCGCAGCCCCGCCCGGCCGCCGCTCGCGTACGCTGCCACGGGTGGCTATCCTTGAGTGCGGGCGGATTCCGTGAGAACGGAGAACTCTTCAGAAGCCCGAGCGGCGCCGGGCCGGCTCACGAGACCGGGCTGAACGGCTGCTCCTTGGCTTTGCCGCTGGCGCCGCCGCGCCGCGCCGTGATGCGGCGATAGGCGTCGATGATGCGAATGATGCGGGCGTTGGCGATCTCGCTGAACTCGGCGGGCAGCCCCAAGCCCTGCAGCTTGTCCGGATGGTAGTCGCTGCACAGGCCGTGGTAGGCCGCCTTCAGTTGCTCGTCGCTGACCCCCGGCGCGATGCCCAGGACCTCGTAGGGATCGAAGGCCTCCTCGGCGTCGGGCTCCGGCGTGAGCTGCGCGACCCGGACGATCTTGGTCTTCTGCAGATGCACCATCGATCCGTCGGTGAGCCGAAGCGGCAGGAACTGGCGGTGGTCGTTCAACAGGTCGGAAAGGCGCTGCAGGTGCTTCACGAAGAAGAAGCCGAGCAGGCGCGCGCCGTCCTCGAGATCGACCGCGACCTCGACCTTGAGCTTCGAGATTTTTTCTTCCGGATCGAACACTGCAATAGCTCTAGTTTACCAATATGATTAAATTCTTCAATGGCCTGGAGTATATCATGGATTTCTATTTATGCGCAGGAGAAATTTATTATACTTTCCGAATATAGTTAAGATTATATCTTGCAAATCCATCGACGACGGCCGGAAATCACCGGAGCGCGGGCACGTGACGGCGCCGCGCTCACCTCCGCGCCCCTATCCCGTCAACGCCTCTATCACGTCAATGCCCAGGGCGGGCCGAGCGCCAGGATGCGCGCGTGGACCGGACAGTCGGCCCGGTGGGCGCCGGGCAGATAGCCGAGGCTCATCAGGAACTCGCCGGTGATCTCGCCGCCGGTGAAGCGGAAGGTCTTCTTGAAGAGCTTCACCCAGCCGGCCTTGTCCTGCGGGTGGTGGGCGTCGAGCCAGCGGGCGAAGCCGCCGTGGCTGTCGCGCAAGGCGAGGACCACGCCGGCGTTGTGAACCGCCGCGGCGACCTTCAGGCGGTTGCGGATGATGCCGGGGTCGCCCAGCAGGCGGGCCACGTCCGGCGCGCCGTAGCCGGCCACCCGCTCAACGTCGAAGCCGTCGTAGGCGGCGCGAAAGCCCTCGCGCTTGCGCAGCATCAGGCCCCAGGACAGGCCCGCCTGGTTGATCTCCAGCACCAGGCGCTCGAAGAGGACGGCCTCGTCGCGCGCCGGAAAGCCGTATTCCCCGTCGTGATAGGGCGCGTGCAGCGGGTCGCCCGGCGCGGTGTCGCAGTAACCGCTCATCGCGCGGCGCGCCCGTTCACGACGCAGGCGGCGGCCGCAGGCTCAGCCATTCGCTCTCGATCAGCCAATAGGCGAAGCCCCAGAGCACGGTGGCGATCAGGGTGGTGATCAGGGCCTTGCGCCACAGCATGGGATTCTGCGGCGCGCTGGTGGCGTGGCCCGGCTCCGGGTCGTCCGGCACCTTGACGCCCCAGGGCAGCACGCTCAGCAGCACCACCCACCAGATGATGACGTAGACCATCACGCCGGTGAACCAGCTCATCGCCGGATCCTCGCGCGCCGAATCCTCGCGCGCCCGCTCCGCGGCGCCGGGCTCATACCTGCTCCAGCTCGATCAGGGTGCCGGAGAAATCCTTGGGATGCAGGAACAGCACCGGCTTGCCGTGGGCCCCGGTCTTGGGCGCGCCGTCGCCCAGCACCCGGGCGCCGCCGTCCACCAGGCGGTCGCGCGCCGCCAGGATGTCCTCGACCTCGTAGCACAGGTGGTGCAGGCCGCCGGCCGGATTGCGGGCGAGAAAGCCGGCGATCGGCGAGTCCGCGCCGAGCGGATGCAAGAGCTCGATCTTGGTGTTGGGCAGCTCGACGAAGACCACGGTGACGCCGTGGTCGGGCTGGTCGAGCGGCTCCGAGACCCGCGCCCCCAGCAGCGCGCGATACTGCGCCGCCGCCGCCGCCAGGTCGGGGACCGCGATCGCCACGTGATTGAGCCGTCCGATCATGCTTTTGCTCCGCCGTTCTTGCCTTGAAATTTAATCACCCGCGCGCCGCCGTCCAGGGCCGGCCTTATCGCGTCTCATCGCGAGTCAGGCGCGCCTGGTCACGATGGAGACGCGCCGAGGCGCACCAGATGGACCCGGGTGACCGGTTTCTTGCCGACCGCCTTGAAGACGTGGCGGCGCAGGGCGATGCGGATCGCCTCGGCCAGCGCCTCGTCGTCGCGCCGCACCCGCGCCGGCTGCCGGGCGAGGCTGTCGCTCACCGCCGCCCGCGCGTCGTCGACGATCCCGGCCTCGGCGATCGGGTCGAGCACGCCTTCCAGGGTGACCCGCGGCTCGTCGAGCGCCCGGCCCTTCTGGTCCAGCACCAGGGTGACCAGCGCCGCGCCAGCGTAGCGCAGGCGGCTGCGGGCGCGCAGCATCTCGCTGTCCGACGGCAGCAGGCGGCTGCCGTCGAGCACCAGCCGGCCGGTCCAGACCTGGTCGACGATCTCGGCCTGCCCCGGCGCCAGGCGCATCACGGCGCCGTTCTCGCCGACCAACACCTGGGGCACCTGGCAGGTCTCGGCGATCTCCGCCTGGGCCACCAGGTGGCGCGCCTCGCCGTGCACCGGAACGGCGATCTTGGGCCGCACCCATTGATACATCTGCGTCAGCTCGTCGCGCGCCGGATGGCCGGAGACGTGGACCGGCGCCTCGCGGTCGGTGTAGACCTCGATCCCCTGCTCCACCAGCCTGTTGTGCAGGGCGTGGATCGCGACCTCGTTGCCGGGGATGACCCGCGAGGAGAAGATCACTGCGTCGCCCGCCTCCAGCGCCGCGTCCGGGTGCTCGTTCCGGGCGATCCGCCACATGGCGCCGCGCGGCTCGCCCTGGCTGCCGGTGCACAGCAGCAGCACCTCGCGGCGCGGCAGATAGCCCACGTCGGCGACGTCGATCATCGGCGGCAGGTCGGCGAGGAAGCCGCTCTCGCGCGCCGCCTGATGGATGCGGTGCATCGAGCGGCCGACCAGCGCCACCCGTCGGCCGTGGGCCGCCGCCGCCCGGCAGATCGATTCCAGGCGCGCCACGTTGGTGGCGAAGCAGGTCACCGCGACCCGATTCTCGAGCCCGCCGATCAGCCGCTGCAGGTTCGCCTGCACCGTGCCTTCGGAGCCGGCGACGCCGGGCACCATGGCGTTGGTCGAATCGCAGACCATGGCGAGGACGCCGTCCTCGGCCAGCGCCCTGAGCGCCGCCTCGTCGTAGGTCTCGCCGACCACGGGATCCGGATCGAGCTTCCAGTCGCCGGTGTGGAGCACGGTGCCGGCCGGGGTGCGGATCACCAGCGCGTTCGGCTCCGGGATCGAATGGGTGAGCGTGATGAGCTGGATCTCGAACGGCCCCACAGAGAAGCGCCCGGACAGCGGCACCTCGATGATCTCCGCCTGCGCCTCCCAGCCGACCTCCGCCAGCTTGGCGCGCACCAGCCGGGCGGTGAAGGGGGTGGCGTAGATCGGGCACCTCAGCCGCGGCCAGATATAGGGCACCGCGCCGATGTGGTCCTCGTGGGCGTGGGTCAGCACCAGGCCCGCCAGGCGGTCGCGCCGCTCGACGATGAACTCGGGGTCGGCCATCAGGATCTCGAAGCCGGGCGCGCCGGTGTCGGCGAAGGTGATGCCGAGGTCGACCATCAGCCAGCGGCCGTCGTGGCCGTAGAGGTTGAGGTTCATGCCGATCTCGCCGGTGCCGCCGAGGGGCAGGAAGATAAGCTCCTCGGCGCCTGGCTCGCCGGGCGCCCCGGACGTCGCTGCCGTCATGCCGTGCCGCCGCGGTTGGCTTGGTGGACCAGCAGCAGGCCGCGCAGGGTCAGGTCGGGATCGACCTGGTCGATGACCTCGCAGGCCTCGGCGTAGATCGAGGCGAGGCCGCCGGTGGCGACCACCTTCATGGGCGCGCCGTATTCCGCCTTGATGCGCGCGACCAAGCCCTCGATCAAGGCGACATAGCCCCAGTAGATGCCCGACTTCATGGCCGGCACCGTATCCTTGCCGATCACGCTCGGCGGCCGCTCGACGGCGACCCGCGGCAGCATGGCGGCGGCCCGGTAGAGCGCCTCGACGGAATGCTGCACCGCCGGCGCGATGACGCCGCCTTCGTAGGCGCCGTCGGCGCCGACCACGTCGAAGGTGGTGGCGGTGCCGAAATCGATGGCGATCAGCGGGCCGCCGTGGTCGCGGTGGGCCGCAAGGGCGTTCACCAGGCGGTCGGCGCCGACGGTGGCGGCGCTCAGCGTCCGCACCTCGATGCCGAGCGCCACGCCCGGCGCGCCGACGATCAAGGGCTCGGTCTTGAAATAGCGGCGGCACAGGCTCTCCAAAGCATAGCTCGCCGCCGGCACCACGTTGGCGATCACCGCACCGTCGACCTCGCTGGGGTCGAGCCCCTCGAGCGCCATCAGTTGGGTCAGCCACACGGCGTATTCGTCGGCGGTGCGCCGGGTATCGCTCGACGCGCGCCAGCGGCCGCGCTGGCGCTCGCCCTCGTAAAGCGCGAAGACCACGTTGGTGTTGCCGGAATCGATCGCGAGCAGCATGGCGCTCAGCCCATCAGGTAGACGTCGCCGGCGGCAACCCGGCGCCTGCCGCCGCCCGGCAGTTCCACGATCAGGGCGCCGGTCTCGTCCAGGTCCTTGAAGCGGCCCTCGAAGCGCTCGCTCGCCAGGTTGACGCCGATCTGCTGGTCGAGGCCGTAGGCGTGGTTCATCCAGCCCCGGCGGATCGGCGCGAAGCCGTCCTCCAGCCAACGGTCCACCCGGGACATGAAGTGCGGCGCGAAGGCTTCCAAGAGCCGCGCCGCGGTCAGCTCGGCCGGCGCGCCCTCGAAGCGCAGGCTGGTCGCCGGCGGGTCCAGGTCGCGCGGATGGGCGGCGACGTTGACGCCGACGCCGAGCACGAGCCAGTCGAGGGCGCCGTCGACGATCTTCGATTCGAGCAGGATGCCGGCGCCCTTGCGGCCGTTCAGCAGGACGTCGTTGGGCCACTTGAAATGGACCTCGATCATCGGCGGCGCCACGCTGCCGATCGCGTCGCCGAGGGCCAGCGCCGCCACGAAGCCGAGCTGCGCCGCCTCTTGCGGCGTGCACTCCGGGCGCAGCACCAGGGAGAAATAGAGGTTGCCGGGCAGGTCCTGCCAGGCGCGGCCCCGCCGCCCGCGTCCCTTGGTCTGCCGGCGCGCCCACACCAGGGTGCCGTCCTCCGCCCCCGCCTCGGCGCGGCGCATGGCCTCGCTGTTGGTGCTCTCGCAGGTCTCCAGCGCCACCAGGCTGTAGGCGGGCGGCAGACGGGGAAGATCGCTCGCGCCGTCCTCGCTCATTGCAGCAGCAGCGCCGCCGCCGCGACGCCGGCCGAATCGACCAGTGGGCTCACGATCACCACGAAGCCCGCGACGCAGGCCGCGGTCGCGACGAGGATGGCGGCCATC
>JAWWCG010000172.1:0-6988 GCA_033720555.1 Kiloniellales bacterium
CGGCTCGCCGATCAGTGGACGCTCGCCTGGGCGCGCCTCGCCCCGGACCAGCGGGCGGCGTGCCGCGACGACCTGACGGCCGCCCTCGCCCTCGCCGCGCGCTGGCCGGCGCCGCGCTTCCCCCTCAAGGGCCGCGACGCCACCGCGCTCGGCGTGCCGGCCGGGCCAAGGGTGGGACAACTGCTGGCCGAGGTCGAGGCCTGGTGGATCGCGCAAGACTTCGCGCCCGACCGCGCCGCCTGCCTCGCCAAGCTCGCGGAGCTGGCGCGGGCTTAGGCCTGCAATACGGCGTCCGCGGTCACGGCCAGGCGGCCTCGGGCGGCAGCGACATGAGGATCGCCTCGGTGTTGCCGCCGGTCATCAGGCCGAACTTGGTGCCCCGGTCGTAGAGCAGGTTGAACTCCACGTAGCGGCCGCGCCGGACCAGCTGGTGGCGGCGCTGCTCGTCGGTCCAGGGTTCGCTCATGTGCCGGCGCACCAGGCGCGGATAGACCTCGAGGAAGGCCAGGCCGACGTCGCGGGTGAAGGCGAAGTCGGCCTCCCAGTCGCCGCTGTCGAGGTAATCGAAGAAGATGCCGCCGACGCCGCGCGGCTCGCCCCGGTGCTTGAGGAAGAAGTACTCGTCGCACCAGGCCTTGAAGCGGGGGTAGTAGTCCGCGTCGTGGCGGTCGCAGGCGTCCTTGAAGGCGGCGTGGAAGGCGGCCGTGTCGGCGTCGTCCGGGACCATGGGGGTGAGGTCGGCGCCGCCGCCGAACCAGGCCTTGGTGGTGACGATGTGGCGCGTGTTCATGTGCACCGCCGGCACCAGGGGCGAGCGCATGTGGGCGACCAGGGAGATCCCGCTCGCCCAGAACCGCGGGTCCTCCTCGGCGCCGGGGATCTGCTTGGCGAACTCGGGCGAGAAGCGCCCGCCGACCGTCGAGATGTTGACGCCGACCTTCTCGAACACCCGGCCGCGCAGGACCGACATGACCCCGCCGCCCGACTCGCCGCCCGACTCACCGTCGGATCCGCTCCCGGATCCGCCCGCCGCGTCGTCGCGCCGCCACGCCGTGCGCGCGAAGCGGCCCGGCGCCACCTCGGCGAAGCGCTCGGCGTTGGGGCCGGCGAGCTCGTCCTCGAGCGCCTCGAAGGCGGCGCAGATTCGGTCGCGCAGCTCGGCGAACCATTGGGCGGCGCGGGCGCGGCGCTCTTCTTCGGGCAGGTCCATGACGCTCAGACTCTCGGTTGTTGCGCGGTTTGCCGCAAGGCCTCCCCCAATACCATGGCGGCGGCGAGCGCGACATTGATCGATCGCAGCCCCGGGCGGATCGGAATGCGCAGCCGCGCCGCGGCGGCTTGGTGGACCGCCTCGGGCACCCCGGCGCTCTCCCGGCCGACCATCAGGCTGTCGTCGGGGCGGAACGCGAACTCGGTGTAGGCGACGTCGCCGCGGGTCGTGAGCAGCACCAGGCGGCCGCCGTGCGCGCCGGCGCGGCGCGCCTGGTAGGCCCGCCAGGAGACGTGGCGCGTGAGGTCTAGGGCGTCCAGATAGTCGAGCGCCGCGCGCCTGAGGCGGCGGTCGTCCAGGTGGAAGCCGCACGGCTCGACGACATCCACCGGCACGCCGAGGCAGGCGGCCAGGCGGAACAAAGTGCCGGCGTTTTGGGCGATATCCGGCTCGAAAAGGACCAGGCGCATGTTCGTCGTCCGGCGTGGCGGGCGCAGCGTTTCGCCCTTTGCGTTCGTGGACGTTTTCCTCTAAATCTGTGCCCGCACGCAAGCCACCCCCGGGGCGGCGCCGTCGCCGAGGGCGCGGTACGTTTCGGTGGCGCGGCGATCGGGGGCGCCCGCGGCACTCGCCGCGGCCGCCATTGGCCAGCATTGGCCGCCGGGTGGCTGTTGGGTGTACGTGCGGAACCGGCCCGCCAGGGGCCGGCCAACAGGGGATCGGAGGGACCACCGAAGAATGGCAGAAACAGCCACTCCTACCCACGGCCAAGGCCACGGGGGCCATGGGGGCCACGAGGACGAGGGCGAGACGCGGCGCGACTTCCTGACGCTCACCGCCATCTCCGCCGGGGTGATCGGCGCCGGCATCGCCGTCTGGCCGCTGATCAACTCGATGAACCCCTCGGCGGACGTCCTGGCGCTCGCCTCGACCGAGGTCGACCTGGCGCCGATCGCCGAAGGCCAGGCGGTCACCGTCATCTGGCGCGGCAAGCCGATCTTCGTGCGCCATCGCACGCCCGAGGAAATCGCCGAGGCGGAGACCGTCGAGCTGTCCGAGCTGCGCGACCCGCAGAGCGACGCCGAGCGCACCCAGGAGCCGCAATGGCTGGTGATGGTCGGCATCTGCACCCACCTCGGCTGCATCCCCAAGGGCCAGAACGTCGGCGACCCGAAGGGCGAGTACGGCGGCTGGCTGTGCCCCTGCCACGGTTCGCATTACGACACCTCCGGCCGAATCCGTAAGGGCCCGGCGCCCGAGAACCTGGCGATTCCGCCGTACGAGTTCTTGGACGAAAGCCTAATCAGAATCGGTTGAGCGAGGGGGGGCCATGAACGGGCAATCCATGATCTCTGGATTGGTGAAATGGGTCGACTATCGCATGCCCATCTTCACCTTCATGAATCACGAACTGAACGAGTACCCGACGCCGCGTAATCTGAGCTACTGGTGGAATTTCGGCTCGCTGGCCGGCATCGCCCTGGTGATCATGATCGCGACTGGGATCGTGCTGGCGATGCAATACACGGCGCACGTCGACTACGCCTTCGATTCGGTCGAGCGCATCATGCGCGACGTCAACAGCGGCTGGCTGCTGCGCTATCTCCACGCCAACGGCGCCTCGTTCTTCTTCATCGTGGTCTACATCCACGTCTTCCGCGGCCTCTACTACGGCTCCTACAAGGCGCCGCGCGAGCTCCTGTGGATGCTGGGCGTGGTGATCCTGATCCTGATGATGGCGACCGCCTTCATGGGCTACGTGCTGCCCTGGGGGCAGATGAGCTTCTGGGCGGCGACGGTGATCACCAACCTGTTCTCGGCGGTGCCGATCGTCGGCGAGGCCATCGTCACCTGGCTGTGGGGCGGCTTCTCGGTCGACAACCCGACACTCAACCGCTTCTACGCCCTGCACTATCTGCTGCCCTTCGTGATCGTCGCCGTGGTCTTCCTGCACCTCTGGGCGCTGCACCGCTTCGGCTCGAACAACCCGCTCGGCATCGACGCCAAGGGCCCGCAGGACAAGATCCCCTTCCACCCCTACTACACCATCAAGGACAGCTTCGGCCTGGCGGTGTTCCTGGTGGTCTATCTCGGCTTCGTGTTCTTCGCGCCGAACTACATGGGCCATCCCGACAACTACATCCCGGCCGACCCCTTGAGCACGCCGCCGCACATCGTGCCGGAGTGGTACTTCCTGCCGTACTACGCGATTCTGCGGGCGATCGACTTCGACTTCCTGTGGATCGTGCCGGCCAAGCTGGGCGGCGTCATTCTCATGTTCGGCTCGATCCTGATCCTGTTCGCCCTGCCCTGGCTCGACCGCTCGCCGGTGCGCAGCGCCCGCTTCCGCCCGGTCTACAAGTGGTTCTTCTGGATCTTCCTGATCGACTGCCTGGTGCTCGGCTGGGTCGGCGCCAACTCGCCCGACGCCGTGTTCTACGGCATCCCCTTCATCCGGATCGGGCAACTGTCCACTTTCTATTACTTCGCCCACTTCCTGCTGATCATCCCGGCGATCAGCCTGCTGGAGCGGCCCAAGCCGCTGCCCAGTTCGATCAGCAAACCGGTGCTCGAAGGCGGCGGCGGCCACGCCGGCGCCGCAGCCAAGCCGATGGGGAGGGCATGATGAAGGCGCGCGCGACCTCGATGCTGGGGGCCGCCCTCGGCCTGGCGCTCGGCGCCGCCTCGGTCCAGGCGGCGGAGGCGATCAAGCTGCCGTCCCTCGACTGGTCGTTCGACGGCCCCTTCGGGCTGTTCGACGACGCCCAGCTTCAGCGCGGCTTCCAGGTCTACCGGGAAGTCTGCTCCGGCTGCCACGGGCTCAAGTACGTGGCGTTCCGCAACCTGGCGGACCTCGGCTACAACGAGGACCAGATCAAGGCCTTCGCGTCGGAGTCCCTGATCGTCGACGGGCCGGACGACGAGGGCGAAATGTTCGAGCGCGAGGGCCGGGCCTCGGACTACTTCCCCTCCCCCTTCCCGAACGACAAGGCCGCGGCGGCCGCCAACAACGGCGCCGCCCCGCCCGACCTGTCGCTCATGGCCAAGGCGCGCTTCGGCGGCCCGGACTACATCTACGCCCTCCTCACCGGCTACGAGGAGGAGCCGTCCGACTTCGAGGTGCTGGAAGGCCTGAACTACAACGCCTACTTCCCGGGCCACCAGATCGCCATGGCGCCGCCGCTGTTCGACGGCGCGGTCGACTACGCGGACGGCACCGAGGCGAGCGTGGACCAGATGGCGCGCGATGTCTCGGCGTTCCTCATGTGGACCGCCGAGCCCATGCTGGAGAACCGCAAGACCGCCGGCCTCTGGGTGCTGGCGTTCTTCCTCTTCGTGACCGGCGTGACCTATGCCGCCAAGAAGAAGATCTGGGCGGATCTGCACGACCGCCAGGCGGAGGCCGAAGGCGAGGCGCGCTGAACGGGCCGCCGCGGCGCGCGCCGGTCAAAGGGTGAGCCGTCCGCGCGCGATTCGGGAGCGGAACGAATGAGCGAGACACCGGCCGAGGCCCCGGGCCTGCCGCCGATCCTGGGCGTGATCGGGGGCAGCGGCGTCTATGGCATCGAGGGCCTCGCCGACGCCCAGTGGCGGCGCGTCGATTCGCCCTTCGGCAAGCCCTCGGACGAGCTGCTCTGCGGCACCCTGGACGGCCAGCCGATCGTCTTCCTGCCGCGTCACGGCCGGGGCCATCGCATCCCGCCGAGCGAGATCAACTCGCGGGCCAACATCGACGTGATGAAGCGCCTGGGGGTCACCGAGATCGTCTCGGTGAGCGCGGTGGGCTCGTTGCGCGAAGACCTGACGCCCGGCACCTTCGTCATCGTCGACCAGTTCGTCGATCGCACCTTCGCCCGGACCAAGAGCTTCTTCGAGACCGGCATGGTCGGGCATGTCTCCATGGCGGACCCGGTGTGCCGGCGCCTCGGCGACCACCTCGAGCAGGCCGCCAAGGCGCTCGAGATCGACCACCGGCGCGGCGGCACCTATCTCGTGATGGAGGGACCGCAGTTCTCGACCCGCGCGGAATCCGAGCTCTACCGCGCGTGGGGCTGCGACGTGATCGGCATGACCAACATGCCGGAAGGCAAGCTCGCCCGCGAGGCGGAGATCTGCTACGCCACCGTCGCCATGGTCACCGATTTCGACTGTTGGCACGGCGACCACGCGCACGTGACCGTCGACGAGATTCTCCGGGTCCTGCTGGACAACGCCGAGCAGGCGCGCGCGCTGGTGCGCCGGGTGGCGCCGGCGCTGATGCGCCGTCAGGCGCCGTGCGAGGCGGGCTGCCATCACGCCCTGGACGCGGCGCTGGTCACCTCGCCCGAGGCGCGCGATTCCGAGCTCGTGGCGCGCCTGGACGCCGTCGCCGGGCGGGTCTTGTAGGAGCGAGGGCCGCGCGGTGGCGCAGACCGGCACGCCGGGCACCCGTCGGGTCCTGCCGCCGGTCTATTTCTTCGCCGCCATCGCCCTCATGGCGGCGCTCGACCGCTGGCTTCCGCTGGCGCGCCCCTTTCACCCGCCGCTCACCTACCTCGGCTGGCTCCTGTTCGCGCTCGCCCTCGCGCTCGCCGTCGCGGTCGCCTGGCGCTTCAAGCGCGCCGGGACCACCATCAAGCCCTTCCAGCGCTCGAGCGCGCTGGTGACCGACGGCCTCTTCGCCTATAGCCGCAACCCGATCTATCTGGGCATGGTGGTCGGCCTGCTCGGCATCTTCCTCGCCCTCGGCTCGCTCGGCCCGCTGCTGGTCGTCCCGCCCTTCGTCTATATCCTGCAAAGCCGCGTCATCGCCGCCGAGGAACGCATGCTGGAAGACGCCTTCGGCGAGGCCTATCTTGAGTACTGCAGGCGCGTGAGGCGCTGGCTATGACGCCGAGGCGGCGGACGGCCGCGGCGGAGGACACGCGATGAAGGTTGGCGGCAGAGCGATGCGGACCATCTGGCCGGCCGAGGACGGTTGGGCGGTGGAGATCATCGACCAGACCCGCCTGCCCCACGAGTTCGTCACCCGGCGGCTCGAGAGCCTGGAGGACGCCGCCCACGCGATCCGCGCCATGCTGGTGCGCGGCGCGCCGCTGATCGGGGCGACCGCGGCCTACGGGCTCGCCCTGGCGCTGCGCGCCGACGCCTCGGACGACTCCCTCGAGAGCGCCGGGCAAACCCTGCTGGCGACCCGCCCGACCGCGGTCAACCTGCGCGGGGCGGTCGCCGACGTGAGCGGCCGGGTGCGCGACCTGCCCCCGGCCGAGCGGGCGGCGGCGGCCTATCGCCGCGCCGCCGAGATCTGCGACGAGGACGTCGAGATCTGCCGGGCGATCGGCCGCAACGGCCTCGCCTTGATCGAGCGGATCTGGGCCGACAAGGGCCGCCGGGGGCGGGTCAACCTGCTGACCCATTGCAACGCCGGCTGGCTGGCGACCGTCGACTGGGGCACGGCGACCGCGCCGGTCTACATGGCCCACGAGGCCGGCATCCCGGTGCATGTCTGGGTCGACGAGACGCGCCCGCGCAACCAGGGCGCCGCGCTCACGGCCTGGGAGCTGGGCGAGCACGGCATCGCCCACACGGTGATCGCCGACAACGTCGGCGGCCACCTGATGCAGCACGGCGAGGTCGACCTCTGCGTCACCGGCACCGACCGCACCACCGCGGCCGGCGACGTCTGCAACAAGATCGGCACCTATCTGAAGGCGCTCGCCGCCCACGACAACGCGGTGCCGTTCTACGTGGCGCTGCCGGGGCCGACCATCGACTGGACCCTGGGCGAGGGGCACGGCC
>JAWWCG010000173.1:0-6986 GCA_033720555.1 Kiloniellales bacterium
ATGTCAACATTCTCGAGTCCTCCCTGTTACGACGGAATAGCGGTCATGCCCAAGTGATCATGCCATTGCGCAGTTCTTGTGCGTTCTTCGGCCCTCCGGCGCCGGGCCCCGCGCCGCACGCGCGCGAGTCCGGACGCCGACGATAAAAATCAGGAGCGGGGGACTTTGCAAGCGCGAAGCGCCGCCGGCCCCTTATGCCCCGCCGCTCACGCCCCGCCGCTCACGCCCCGCCGCTCACGCCCCGCCACTCACGCCCCGCCGCTCACGCCCGGCCGCTCACCCGAAGCGCCCGAGATAGTCCTCGGCCAGCCGGCAGGACTCGGCCGTGAACCGCGGCCCGATCTCCCGCGCGAACGCGATGCGGTGCTGCTGGTAGCCGACCCAGCCGATGAGCTGCAGGCGGCGCAGCATGACGAGCGAGGGAATCTCCCGCTCGACCGCGGCCGGCACGTCCGCCACCGTGCGGTAGCCCTTGAGCCAGCGGTCGATCAGCTCGGGCGCGTCGGGCCGCTCCTCGAGGAAGCTCAAGGCCGCCGCCAGATCGAACAGGTACCAGCCGAAGCCGCAGTCGTCGAAGTCGATGATGGCGGTGCGCTCGCCGTCGACCAGGAGGTTGGCGAGCCTCAGGTCGGCGTGGATCAGGCCGAAGTGCGCCCGGTCCGTGGGCAGGGCGGCGAGGCGGTCGCGCAGCGTCCGGTCGACCCGCGACAGCAGGTCCAGCGCCTCGCCCTCGACGTCGCGCCCGGCCTGCCAGGGCCCCCAGTTCAGGCGATCGTCGAGGATCGTCTCGGGCGTCCAGGAACAGCGCGTGAAGGCGTCCGGCGGCGTCCAGCCCTGGGCGTGGCGATGCATCCGCGCGGAAATCTCGCCGAGGCGCTCGAAGCCGGGGGCCAAGCGGTCCTCCGGCGGCTCGGAGCCGGAAAGAAAGCTATAGACCGCGGCGTGGCGCGGCCGATCGAGACCGGGGCCGGCGAGGCTCTGCACCAAGGTTCCGTCCTCGGCGGCGAGAACCTCCGGCACCACGATATCGGTGTCGCGCCGCAGCGCCATCATCCAGGTCAGTTCCGAGGCGATGGCGGGCGGCGTGTGGTAGCCGAGACGCCCGGAATTGACCCGCACGACATAGTCCTCGGCGCGCGCCGGCTCGCGGACCCGATAGACCCGGTTCTCGGACTCGCTGAGCAGCGAAACGCGCGCGTCTCGGGAAAACCCGTAACGGGCTGTCAGGTCCTCGACCTCGCGGTCGAGGGCGCTCGAGGGGGCGTCGTCGTTTGCGCTCATGGCCACGCGAATGCCGCCAGACCTTCAGACGATGGTGAGATCCTTGGGATAGGGCGTCAGATAGTCGAAGCCGTCGTCGGTCACCACGATGGAATCGCCGACCCGCCCGCCGAAGGTGCGCGCGACGGTGATGCCGCCGTCGACCGAGAAGGTCATGCCGGGGCGAAGCTCGGTCTTGTCGCCCTCTTTCAGCTCCGGCTGCTCGAGAAAGGAGCAGCCGATCGCGCGGCCGGTGCGGTAGCCCGGCTGGAAGCCGGCGCCGCGGTAGACCTCGGCGGCCGCCGCGTGCACCGCCTCGGCGGCGACGCCGGGGCGGATCGCGGCGAGCGCCGACAACTGCGCCGCCACCGTGGTCTCGTAGATCCGCGCCTGCTCGTCGCTCGCCGTGCCGATGAAGAACTCGCGGTCGAAGCCCAGCTTGTACTGCTTGAAGTTCACCATGCCGCAGAAGCACATGTAGACCGGGTCGCCGCGCTCCAGGCGCCGCAGGTTGGAGCGGCGGTGCACCTTGGAGGTGTCGCGGCCGGAGTGCAGGATCTGCAGGTTGTGGACGGTCGGCGAGATGAAGTGCTCCCAGCCGTCGTCGGTGAGGAAGCTCGCCGCCTTGCGCGTGCCCCCGGCGATGACGGCCAGCGCCACCTCGTATTCCGGCACGCCCTCGCCGAGGGCCGCCTTGCCGGCCTCGACCATGGCGACCGCGACCTGGCCGGCCTGGCGCATGATCTCGATCTCCTCGGGCGACTTGATGACCCGCATCTCGCCGATCAGCGGCGTGATGTCGGCGAAGCGCTCGCGCCCGACGTGGCTTTCCAGGAAATCGAGCACCAGCGCCGGCACCTTGAGCCGTTCCCAGCCGAGGGCGGCGCGCCTTCCGTGCGCCTCGAGCGCCCGGGCGAGCACCGCGTCCCAGCGGTTTGCGCCCGCGTCCTCCCAGGGCCGGACGTCCTCGACCCAGGTCATGTCGCCGACCATCTCGGATTCCATCAGCGGCGTGATCACCGTCGGCGCCCCGTCGCGGGGGATCAGCAGAAAGGTCGGCCGGCCGAACTCGACGCCGAGATAGCCCCAGAACCCGCCGTAGTAGGCGATCGAATCCTCGTCCGTGAGCACGGCCAGATCGACGCCGGCGTCCCGCAGGCGGCGCTGCAGCTCGGCGGTGCGGTCTTTCATCTGGGGGATCATGGCGCGCCTCCTCGCGTTGACGCCCGCGGCGACCCCTCCGCCACTAAGTCGGCGCGCCGGGCGAGTCAAGTGACGGCGGCGGCGGGCTCGCCCGGAGGCGGCTCGGCCGGGCGGCGGCGGCCGCGCGGAGGACTATCCGCGCTGCTCGCCCTCCCACGAGAGGATCGCCTCGCGCAGGGTCGCGTAGCGCGCCTCGTCGCCGGGGACCATCAGCGGGTCGGCTTCGGCGAACAGCTCGGAGTCGAGCGACGCCAGGTCCTGCGGGCTCAGCAGGCTTTCGGCGAGGGGCAGGAAATGCTCCTCCTCCATCTGCATGTGGTGGCGCTGCGAGTCGATGAATTCCCGCGCCGCCCGCACGAAATCGCTGCGCGGCAGCTCGGCCTCGTCCAGCACCCGGTGGACGTATTGCCGGAAGCGCCGGCTCAGGATCGCCAGCTCCTCGTGCTGGGCCTGCAGCTTCTGCAACGGCCGCGCCGCTTCGTCGCCGTCTTCGAGGAGCTTGCGGGCGAGCAGGTCTTCCTTGGGATGGTGGCAGCGGTCGGGGTAGTCGAGGAAGTAATCGAGGATGCCGAGGACGATCTCGTAATCGGGCTTGCCGCCATCGTCGAAGATCGTGACGTTGCGCTCCAGCGCGTCGAGAAGCCTGGTCATGTTGCCATGCTCGATGCGAATCTGCTCGATGATGTTGGTCATCGCGGTCTCCTCGCGGTTGGCCGGTCTCAGGGCCGAAGAGCGGGGCTCTTCGACGCCCCGATCCGGCCCTGCGTCTGCAGATTCTCGGCCGGTGCCGGCTCCAAGCATTTGCAGAATCGCTTCAAGTCTAGGCGAAATCCGGCCCCCTTGAAAAACCGCCTGGTCTGAGTGCCGTTGCCGCCCGGCGATTCCTGCGCCGTTCCTTCCAGGAGACTGACGGCCAGGCACTGGCAGGCCCGTCGCCGGGCCAGTTGTTCCATGGCGGTCAGCAGGATCGAGCTGGCCTGCTGCGCGCCGAGCAAGGTGACGACCGCGAAGTTCTCGATCACCATCACCCGACGGCGGTGCAGGTCCGGCCGGATGGCGTAGGCGCAAAGGCCGACGATGCGGCCTTGGCGGTCCTCGATCGTGAGAATGCCATGGGACTCGCCATCTCCGTCCGGCCCGAGGACGGCGCAGGCATAGTCCGCCCAGCGTTGAGCGGTGAGCTCGGCATCCAGAAACGCCACCACCGGATAGGCTTCCGGGATACGCTCCGGCGTAAGCGGCCGAACCCGGTAATTGGCAAACACCGCAGACACTGGGCTGATCCCCCTGATGCGCCAGGCGGGCGCAGTCTCGGGCGCGCATGGCGCCGCGATCATTGATACAGATCAAGAGCGCGCGAGTGACGTCGGACGCTCCTCCAATCCGTCATAGCGCGCGCCCCGCCCGGGCGTCGCAGGGCCGCCGTTTCCCACAGACGAATCAAGGGGATGACGGGCGCGTGTCGGCCTGCGGTCGATGGCGATTTCGACCTCGGGCGCGCCGCCCGATCGCGGCGCCGGTCCAGGGCAAGCGCCCTCGCATTTCGCGATCTCTTGAGTTAAGGTTCTGCGAAAGCGCGCCGCCGTGGCCGGGGCGATGCCCGGCACAGGGCGGGCACGAGATAAGACGGCGCGAAACAAGACGGCTGCGGACGGCCTTCCTTGCGCGAGCGCGAGGGCGGTGACGGGCTGGCCGGCGGGCGGATTTCAGGAGGCGGTTTATGCTACGATCCCTATCAATAGATCCCGAGAAGTGCACGGGATGCCTGCAGTGCGAACTGGCGTGTTCGCTCGACAACGAAGGGGTGTTCAACCCCTCGAAGTCGCGCATTCGCGTCTTCAAGTTCGAGAGCGAGGGCCGCTTCGTGCCCTACACCTGCACGCAGTGCGCGGAGGCGTGGTGTCTGAAGGCCTGTCCGGTCGACGCCATCAGCCTCGATCCGGAGACCGGCGCCAAGGTGGTCTCGGACGCCCTGTGCGTCGGCTGCAAGGTCTGCACCATCGCCTGCCCCTTCGGCACCATCAACTACAACCAGGACACCGGCAAGGTGATCAAGTGCGATCTCTGCGAGGGCGAACCGGAGTGCGCCACGGCCTGCCCGACCGACGCCATCACCTACATCGACGCCAATTGGACCGGCTTGGACCGCATGCGCGCCTGGGCCCAGCGCACGGACGCTGGCGCCCGCGCCACCGAGTGAGGGAGGCAGAACTATGACATGGACAGGACAGATCCTAAGGGTCGACCTGGACAAGGGCACCTGCGCCTCTGAGCCGCTCAATATGGAGTGGGCCCAGAAGTACCTAGGCCAGCGCGGGCTCGCCACGAAGTACTACGTGACCGAGGTCGATCCCAAGGTCGACCCCTTGTCGCCCGACAACAAGATGATCATGACGACCGGGCCGCTGACCGGCACCTGCGCCTCGACCGCGGGGCGCTATTCGGTGGTGACCAAGGGCGCGCTGACCGGCGCCATCGCGTGCTCGAACTCCGGCGGCTTCTTCGGCAACGAGCTGAAGAACGCCGGCTGGGACATGATCATCTTCGAGGGCAAGTCGCCCAAGCCGGTCTACCTGCTGGTCGAGAACGACACGGCCCAATTGCTCGACGCGAGCGAGTTCTGGGGCTCCTCGGTGTGGGACACCGAGGAAGGCATCAAGAAGAAGCACAACGACCCGGCGATCCGCGTCGCCTCGATCGGCGTCGCCGGCGAGAAGGGCTGCAAGTACGCCTGCATCGTCAACGACATGGACCGCGCCGCCGGGCGGTCCGGCGTCGGCACGGTGATGGGCTCCAAGAACCTCAAGGCGGTGGCGGTGCGCGGCACCCTGGGCGTCCGGGTCAAGGACTTCGCGGCCTTCAAGACGGCGACCGACGCCGGCAAGGCCGTGTTGGCGGGCAACGCGGTCACCGGCCAGGGCCTGCCGGCCTACGGCACGCAGGTCCTGATGAACGTCATCAACGAGGTCGGCGCCCTGCCGACCCGCAACCACCGCGACGTTCAGTTCGAGAAGGCGGGCGACATCTCCGCCGAGAAGATGGTGGAAAAGCGCCAGAGCGACGGCAAGGCCAACCTGATCACCAACGCCGCCTGTTTCGGCTGCACCATCGCCTGCGGCCGGGTCTCGCAGATCGAGCGCACGCACTTCACGGTCAAGGACCGGCCGGAATACCAGGGCGCCTCCGGCGGCCTGGAGTACGAGGCGGCCTGGGCGCTCGGCGCGGCCACCGGGGTCGGCGACCTGGACACCCTCACCTTCGCGAACTTCCTCTGCAACGAACAGGGCATGGACCCGATTTCCTACGGCGCCACGGTCGGCGCGGCCATGGAGCTGTTCGACATGGGGGTCATCACCACCAAGGAGACCGGCGGCCTCGAGCTGAGCTTCGGCAATGCCGAGGCTTTCGCGAAGCTCACCGAGATGACCGGCCTGTGCGAGGGCTTCGGCCAGGAGATCGGCCTCGGCTCCAAGCTCCTGTGCGAGAAGTACGGCCACCCGGAGCTGTCGATGTCGGTCAAGGGCCAGGAGTTCCCGGCCTACGATTCGCGCGGCATCCAGGGCATGGGCCTGACCTACGCCACCTCGAACCGCGGCGCCTGCCATCTGCGCAGCTATACCGTGGCCTCGGAGGTGCTCGGCATTCCGGAGAAGACCGATCCCCTGGTGGCGGACGGCAAGGCGGGCCTGGTCAAGGCGTTCCAGGACGCGACCGCGGCCTTCGATTCCTCCGGGCTGTGCCTGTTCACGTCTTTCGCCTGGACGCTCGACGACGTGGCGCCGCAGATCGACGCGGCCTGCGAGGGCGAGTGGACGGCGGAGCGGCTGCTCGAGGTCGGCGAGCGGGTGTGGAACCTGGAGCGCCAGTTCAATCTGGCGGCCGGCTTTACCGGCAAGGACGACACCTTGCCCAAGCGGCTGCTGAAGGACGCGGCCAAGACCGGGCCGGCCAAGGGCCTCACCAACCAGCTCGACAAGATGCTGCCGGAGTACTACCAGGTCCGGGGCTGGAGCCCGGACGGCGTGCCGACCAACGAGACCCTCTCGCGCTTGGACGTCTAAAGCTTGGTGCTCGGGCGGCACGGGCCGGCGACCCGGCCCGGCGGACTCGCGCCTTCGGCGGGACGCCGCAGGAAAGGTTGAGCGGGCGCGCGTGGGCGCGCCGCTAAGGGGAGTGAGGGATCATGGTCGATTGCGGCTTGCGCCTGTTCGGGCGGCTCTTGATGGACGCGGAGGTGTCGCGGGCGATGTCGGTCGCCCCGGCCGACGGCGGCGCGAACGGTGGCGGCGGTGGCGGCGGTGCCAGCTATGTCATCGTCGGCGCTGGGCCGGCCGGCGTGGCGGCGGCCGAGACGCTGGCGGCGGTGGCGCCGGGCAGCGCCGTCCGCCTGATCGGCGAGGAACGCGAGCCGCCCTATTCGCGCATGGCGATCCCCTACGTTCTGACCGGGCTGATCGGCGAGGCCGGCACCTATCTGCGCAAGAAGGACGGCTATTACGACCGCGCCGGCGTCACCGTCCAGC
>JAWWCG010000174.1:0-6974 GCA_033720555.1 Kiloniellales bacterium
GCAGGTGAAGCAGTGGGCGAAGAGCGCCACCGCGCGTCTGGGCCCGCGCGGCTGTTCGAAACGCGCCGCCAGCCGCTGGCCGTCGGCGCCGGTGAAGCTGAGCTTCTCGCTGGCAAAGGTCATCCCGCCTCCCCCCCCATGGCCGCCCCCAATGGCCGCCCCGATGGCCGCCCCTCTTGGCCGCCCCTCTTGGCCGCCCCTCTTGGCCGCCCCTCTTGGCCGGTCGTTCGCCCGGACCTAGAGCACACTAGGGTTATGCCAAGCCGGCCGGGCAATTGCACGCCGGCAATCTTCCGCCCGCCCCAAGGCTAGCCGCCCGAGCCCCCGCCGCTTTCTCGGCAAGCCCTTCACAGGACGGCCCAAAACGGGTCTATTGCGACCTGCCGCCATGCACGAGCGAGGAGCAAGACATGAGCGTTGGCCCGCCGGGCAAGAAGCGCGTCGAGGTCATAAGGAAGGCCACGCCCTACCGGGGGCACTTCCAGATGGACGTCTACCACCTCCGTCATTGCAAGTTCGACGGCGGCTGGACCGAGCCCATGGCGCGCGAGCTTTTCGAGCGCGGCCACGCGGCCGCGGTGCTGCCCTACGATCCCCGCCGCGACTGCGTGGTGCTGATCGAACAGTTCCGCATCGGCGCCTTCGCCGCCGGCGTCGAGCCTTGGCTGATCGAGGTGGTAGCCGGCATCATCGACGAGGGCGAGGATCCCGCCGAGGTGGTGCGGCGCGAGGCGGTGGAGGAAGCCGGCTGCGAAATCCTCGACCTGGTGCCGATCGGGCGGTTTCTCATGACGCCGGGCGCCAGCTCCGAGACCCTGGCGATGTACTGCGGCCGGGTCGACAGCGCGGGCGTCGGCGGCTTGCACGGCCTCGACCACGAGGGCGAGGACATCCGCAGTTTCGTCGTGCCGGCGGCGAAGGCCCTGGAGCGGGTGATGGCCTGCGCCTGCCCCAACGCCAACACGGTGATCTCGCTGCAATGGCTCATGCTGAACCGCGCCGAGCTGCGCCGGCGCTGGGAGCGCGGCGCACCTTGATCCGGCCCGCCCCGCGCGGCTAGTCTCGGTCGGCCGGCCGCAACCGACATCCCTGATAATGCAATCGAAGTTAAAACAGAGGCGTACATGGACATTCGCAACGGATTTCTCGAAACCATCGGCCGCACGCCGCTGATCCGCCTGGCGCGGGTCTCGGAGGAAACCGGTTGCGAAATCTATGGCAAGGCGGAATTCCTCAACCCCGGCCAATCGGTGAAGGACCGCGCCGCCAAGGGCATCATTCAGGACGCCGAGGCGACGGGACGCCTGCGCCCCGGCGGCCTGATCGTCGAGGGCACGGCCGGCAACACCGGAATCGGCCTGGCGCTGGTCGCCCGGGCGCGCGGCTACCGCACGGTCATCGTCATCCCCGACACCCAGTCGCAGGAAAAGAAGGACATGCTGCGGTTGTGCGGCGCCGACCTGCGCGAGGTGCCGGCGGCGCCCTACAAGGACCCGAACAACTACGTCCACGTCGCCGCCCGCCTGGCCGAGCAGCTCGCCGAGAGCGAGCCCCACGGCGTGCTCTACGCGAACCAGTGGGACAACACCGCCAATCGCCAGGCCCACTACGAAACCACCGGCCCGGAGATCTGGGAGCAAACCGACGGCAAGGTCGACGGCTTCATCTGCGCCATCGGCACCGGCGGCACCCTGGCCGGCGTCGCCATGGCCCTGCGCGAGCGCAACCAGGCCGTGGTGATCGGCTGCGCCGATCCCATGGGCGCGGCCATGTACAGCTACTACACCACCGGCGAGCTGAAATCCGAGGGCAGCTCGATCACCGAAGGGATCGGCCAGGGCCGGATCACCGGCAACCTGGAGGGCCTGGCGGTCGACGCGCCGTTCCAGATCCATGACGAGGAGGCCGTGCCCGTGTGTTTCCAGCTCCTCAAGGAGGAAGGCCTGTGCCTCGGCGGCTCCAGCGGCATCAACGTCGCCGGCGCGGTGCGCCTGGCCAGGCAGATGGGTCCCGGCCACACCATCGTCACCGTGCTCTGCGACTACGGCACCCGCTACAGCAGCAAGCTCTATAATCCCGCGTTCCTGCGCGAGAAGGGCCTGCCGGCGCCCGACTGGCTGGTCTGACGAAAGGAGGCCGGCGCCATGGAGCAGATCTTTCGCGAAGACGCCTATCGGACCGACTGCGAGGCGAGCGTGGTCGCGGCCGACGAGACCGGGATCCGCCTCGACCGCACGGTGTTCTATCCCATGGGCGGCGGCCAGCCGGGCGACCGGGGCGTGCTGCGTCTGGCGCCGGAGGACGGCGGCGGCGAGATCGCGATCGTCGACGCGCGCAAGGGCGACGGCCCGGAGGAGGTGCTGCACGTCCCCGAGGCGGGCGCGGCGCTGCCGGCGCCGGGCGCCCGCGTGACCGCCGAGATCGACTGGTCCCGGCGCCACCGGCTCATGCGCATGCACACCTGCCTGCATCTCTTGTGCGCGGTGGTCCCGGGCGAGGTGACCGGCGGCCAGATCAGCGACGGCAAGGGCCGGCTCGACTTCAACATTCCCGACGTCAAGCCCGACAAGGACGAGGTCACGGCCGCCCTCAACCGCCTGATCGAGGAAGACCACGAGGTGCGGGCACGGTGGATCAGCGACGAGGAACTGGCGGCCAACCTGGGCCTGGTGCGCACCATGTCGGTGAAGCCGCCCATGGGCTCCGGCAGCGTGCGGGTGCTGGAGATCGCGGGGGTCGACCTGCAGCCCTGCGGCGGCACCCATGTCCGGCGCACCGGCGAGATCGGACGGGTCGCGGTGCGGAAGATCGAAAGCAAGGGTCGCCAGAACCGGAGGATCGTGATCGAGTTCGACGAATAGGCCGCCGATAAATCGCCGATGGATGGCAGATAGGTGGCAGGGGCGGAAGCGGAAACGTGCCAACGACAAGGCCTTCGGGGGGAACGCCAGCCAATGACGGCATTCGATGTCACGGCTTTCGACGTGACGGCTTACGACGATGACGGCAGACAGCCATGACGAACGTCGACAGTGACGCCCTGGTCAGCACGGACTGGCTGGCCGAGCATCTGGCGGCCCCCGACATCCGGGTGGTCGACGGCAGCTACTACCTGCCGAACGAGGGCCTCGACGCCCGGGCCGAATTCGAAGCCCACCATATCCCCGGAGCGGTCTTCTTCGACATCGACGAGATCGCCGACACCAGCGTCGACCTGCCGCACATGCTCCCCTCGCCCGAGAAGTTTTCCGCCCGGGTGCGCAAGCTGGGCCTCGGCGACGGGGTGCGGATCATCGCCTACGACCAACGCGGCCTGTTCAGCGCGGCCCGCGTCTGGTGGACCTTTCGCCTGTTCGGCCATCGCGACGTCGCGGTGCTCGACGGCGGCCTGGTCAAGTGGCTGGCCGAAGGACGGCCGGTGGAGGACGGCACGGCGCGCCCGGAGGAGCGCCACTTCACGGCGCGGATCAACAGCCTCATGGTGCGCGACCGGGGCCAGGTGCAGGCCAATCTCGAGAGCGGCCGCGAGCAGGTGGTCGACGCCCGCAGCCGGGGGCGCTTCGAAGGCCGCGAGCCGGAGCCGCGGCCCGGCCTGCGCGGCGGCCATATTCCCGGCAGCCTCAATCTGCCGTTCACCGAGCTGCTCGACCGCGAGACCCAGACCCTGCTGCCGGCCGAGCGGCTGAAGGCGCGCTTCGCGGCGGCGGGCGTCGACTGGAACCGGCCGGTGATCACGAGCTGCGGCTCGGGCATCACCGCCGCGGTGCTCGCCCTCGGCCTGCACGTCGCCGGGCACAAGGACGTTTCGGTCTACGACGGATCCTGGGCCGAATGGGGCGACCCGCAGAGCGGGCTGCCGGTCGCGAGCGGGCCGACCGGCTGAGCCATGGCGAAGACCGTCTCGCCATCGGCCGCCGGGACGACCGGCCGGAGCAAGCTGAAGATCCGGCCCTACCAGGACGGCGACCGCGACGCCCTGGTGGCGCTGTGGGACGCCTGCGGCCTGTCGGCACCGTGGAACGACCCGGACCAGGATATCGCGCTCTACCGCGCCTGCCCGGGCGCCGAGATCTTCGTCGGCGAGCGCGCCGGCCGGGTCGTCGCCTCGGTGTGCGTCGGCTACGACGGCCACCGCGGCTGGGTCTACTATCTCGGCGTGCTGCCGGAAGCGCGCGGCCGGGGCCACGGCGCGGCCCTGATGCGTCATGCCGAGGCCTGGCTCGCCGCGCGGAACGTCGCCAAGATCCAGCTCATGGTGCGGCCGCAGAACCTGGCGACACGCACCTTCTACGCCCGCATCGGCTACGAGCCCAACCCCTGCAGCCTGATGCAGCGCTGGCTGGTCGACCGCGACGCGCCCAAACTGGCGCGCCAGCGCGAGGACGGCCGGCTGCCGGTCACCATCACCTATCTCGAGATGACCGAACGGCCGGCCCATCCGCATCTCCTGCCGCCCCGGGGGCTCGCCTGCTCGGTGCTCCGCGTCGCCCGCCCGTCGGTGCGCTTCTACCGCTACCTCTACAACGCGGTCGGCGAGCCGTGGCTGTGGTTCGAGCGCCGGGCCCTGGCGGACGCCGAGCTGGCGGCGATCATCCAGGACGACGGGGTCGAGGTCTACGTGCTGATCGCCGACGGCGAGCCGGCCGGCTACGCCGAGCTTGACCGGCGCTCGCCGCCGGACATCGAGCTCGCCTATTTCGGCCTGATGCCCGACTTCATCGGCAAGGGCCTCGGCCGCTACCTCATGACCTGGATCATCGACACGGCCTGGAGCCACGGACCCGAGCGGCTGTGGGTCAACACCAACACCCTCGATCACCCCAAGGCGCTGCCGCTCTATCAGCGCTGCGGCTTCCGCCCCTACCGCCAGGAAGACAAGCTGTTCGACGACCCGCGCCTCAACGGCCTGATCCCCGCCGACGCGGCGCGCGACGCCAGGGACGCGTGATCCATCGCGCCCGCGCGCCCGGCCGCGCGCCCAGGTGCCTGCGCGGACGACCGGCGGCGGCGCCCGTCCCTCTCCGCCGGACGGATTGGGCGGGATCTAGTGGTGCAGGATCTGGCTGAGGAACAGCTTGGTGCGATCCGACTTCGGGTTGTCGAAGAACTCGAAGGGGTCGTTCTGCTCTATGATCTCGCCGCCGTCCATGAAGATCACCCGGTTGGCGACCGTCTTGGCGAAGCCCATCTCGTGGGTGACGCAGAGCATGGTCATGCCGGTATCGGCCAGCTCGACCATGACCTCGAGCACCTCCTTGATCATCTCGGGGTCGAGGGCGGAGGTCGGCTCGTCGAACAGCATGATCTTGGGGTTCATGCACAGCGAGCGGGCGATCGCCACGCGCTGTTGCTGGCCGCCCGACAGTTGGCCGGGGTACTTGTTCGCCTGCTCCGGGATCTTCACCCGCTCGAGATACAACATGGCCGCTTCCTCGGCCTCCGCCTTGGGGACCTGACGCACCCAGATCGGCCCCAGCGTGCAGTTCTGCAGCACCGTCAGGTGCGGGAACAGATTGAAGTGCTGGAACACCATGCCGACCTCGCGGCGGATCGCATCGATGTTCTTGAGATCGTTGGTCAGCTCGATACCGTCGACGATGATCTGGCCCTGCTGATGCTCCTCGAGCCGATTGATGCAGCGGATCATGGTCGACTTGCCGGAGCCGGACGGTCCGCAGATGACGATTCGCTCCTTCGGCCGGACGAAGAGGTTGATGTCCTTCAGCACGTGGAACTGGCCGTACCACTTGTGCATGTGGATGAGCTGAATGATGTCGTCGTCCTTGGCGCCGGTCTCCACGCCCGCGCTTTCCGCCTCGACTGCAGCCATAGGTCCTGACCTCCCGTTTCCGCGCCGCGCCTCAGCGCTTGTGGCCGGTGTGCAATTTCTTCTCCAGATAGAGCGAATAGCGCGACATGCTGAAGCAGCAGATGAAGAAGAAGATGGCGATGAAGACGTACATCTCCTCGGCCAGTCCGCCCCACTTGATGTCAGCCAGCGACGCGCGCCCGATGCCCAGCGGATCGAGCAGCCCGATGACGATCACCAGGGTCGTGTCCTTGAACAGCCCGATGAAGGTGTTGACGATGCCGGGAATCGAGATCTTGAGCGCCTGGGGCAGGACGATCAGCCGCATGGAACTCCAGTACTTCAGGCCCAAGGAATCGGCCGCCTCGAACTGGCCGTTGGGAATCGCCTGCAGGCCGCCGCGAACCACCTCGGCGATGTACGCCGAGGAAAACAGCGTTACCATGATCAGCACCCGCAGCACCAGGTCGAACTGGGTGCCCGGCGGCAGGAAGTAGTTGAGCATGGTCGAGGCGACGAACAGCAGGGTGATCAGCGGCACGCCGCGGATGAACTCGATGAAGCAGATGCACAGCAGCTTGACCGCCGGCAGGTTCGAGTAACGGCCGAGCGCCAAGACGATCCCCAGCGGCAGCGAGAACGAGATACCGGTGACCCCGATCACCAGGGTCAGCATGATGCCGCCGAACTGGTCGGTGGTGACCGTCCTCAGGACGGTGCCGTCGCCGACCAGGAGCCAGCCGGCGATGAAGGGGAAGGCGACCGCATACCACAGGCCGTACTTGCGGAACACCGCCTTGTCGTAGAGCACGAAATAGAGCGTGAGCAGCAGCAGCAGGAACGAGACGTTGACCCGCCAGCGCTCGGACTCCGGATAGAAGCCGTAGATGAAGAGGTGGAGGCGCTCCTGGATGAAGGCCCAGCAGGCGCCGCTGGCGACCGCCTCGCAGTCCTTGCGGGACTCGCCGGTGAAGGCGGCGTCGAACAGCGCCCAGTCTAGGAACGGCGGCACGGTCAGCACCAGGAAGCCGACGCCGATGATGGTCAAGGCGACGTTGAGCGGCGAGGACAGCAGGTTCTTCTGCACCCAGAAGATCGGCCCCTCGGTGCGCACCGGCGAGGGCAGGTCGGGATGGGTGCCCGGCGCGTAGCGCTGGCCGCCGGC
>JAWWCG010000175.1:0-6951 GCA_033720555.1 Kiloniellales bacterium
CTGCCGAGGGGCGTGATCTTCACGGTCGCCGCCCGGCCCGGCTCGGCGTTCGAGAGTGTGAGCCCGGCGATGCCGGCGAACAGAAGAAGGCGCGTGAATGTCATGTCGTTCACTTCTCCGGGTTTCGTTGACTCCTAGCGGTCGGGGTCTTTAGCTTGGCCGAAGGCGGGCACGAGGTCCAGCCGCGCCGCCCGACGGCGCGCTGCGCGCCGAGGCCCGTGACAGGGTGGCATGGCGCCGGGCGCGCCGTGGGCCGATCGGCGCAGCGGCCCGGCCCGGTGATCGAGCTTAGCCAGCGGATGCCATGGGGATGACTGAGTTCTTCACCGCCGAGCTGCTCGCCCGCCTACAGTTCGCCTTCACCGTGGCGTTCCACATCGTCTTTCCCGCCCTGACCATCGGGCTGGCGAGCTATCTGGCGGTGCTCGAGGGGCTCTGGCTGCTGCGCGGGCGCGAGACCTACATCGTCCTCTATCGCTACTGGCTGAAGATCTTCGCCGTGAGCTTCGGCATGGGCGTGGTGTCCGGCGTGGTCATGAGTTACCAGTTCGGCACCAATTGGGGACCCTTCGCCGACAAGACCGGGCCCGTGCTCGGACCCCTGCTCGGCTACGAGGTCCTGACCGCCTTCTTCCTGGAAGCCGGGTTCCTCGGCGTCATGCTGTTCGGCATGAACCGGGTCGGCCGCGGCCTGCATTTCTTCGCCACCTGCATGGTCGCCGTCGGCACGCTGATCTCCGCGTTCTGGATCCTCTCGGCCAATAGCTGGATGCAGACGCCGGCCGGCTACGCCCTGCGGGACGGCCAGTTCGTGCCGGCCGACTGGTGGGCGGTGATCTTCAACCCCTCGTTTCCCTACCGGCTGGTTCACATGGTGCTCGCCGCCTACCTGACGACCGCCTTCCTGGTCGGCGCGGTCGGCGCCTTCCACCTGCTGCGCGACCGGCTGAACGAGAGCACGCGGGTCATGTTCTCCATGGCCATGTGGATGGCGGCCCTGGTGGCGCCGGTTCAGCTCGTGGTCGGCGACATGCACGGCCTCAACACGTTTGCCCACCAGCCCGCCAAGATCGCCGCCATGGAAGGCCATTGGGAGACCCGGCGCGGCGCGCCGCTGATCCTCTTCGGCTGGCCCGACATGACGGCCGAGAAGACGCTCTACGAGGTGGCGGTGCCGAAGCTGGGCAGCCTGGTCCTGACGCACCAATGGGACGGCGAGGTCCAGGGCCTCAAGGCCTGGCCGCCGGACGACCGGCCCAACGCGACCATCGTCTTCTGGACCTTCCGGGTCATGGTGGGCCTCGGGCTGCTCATGGCGCTGGTCGGGGCGATCGGTCTTTATCTGCGCTGGCGCGGCCGGCTCTACGACACCGGCTGGTTCCACCGCTTCGCCTGCCTCATGGGCCCCAGCGGCTTCGTCGCCATCATCGCCGGGTGGATCACCACCGAGGTCGGCCGGCAGCCCTATCTGGTCTACGGCCTGATGCGAACCGCCGACGGCCGCTCGCCGATCGACGCGCCGGCGGTCGCGGGCTCGCTGATCGCCTTCGTCGTGGTCTACTGCCTGCTGTTCGGCGCCGGAATCTATTACCTGTTCCGCCTCATGGGCCACGCGCCGGCGCCCGGCGAACCGGGGCTCGAGCCGGGCCACCCGGAACGGGCGGCCGGCGTGGCGGCCTCCCAAGCCATGGAGAGGCACAGGACATGACCGTCGATCTGCCGCTCGTCTGGGGTGGCCTCATCGCCCTCGCCGTGCTCATGTACGTGATCATGGACGGCTTCGACCTCGGCCTGGGCATCCTGTTTCCCTTCTTCAGGAACGAGCGCCAACGCGACGTCATGATGAACTCCGTCGCGCCGGTGTGGGACGGCAACGAGACCTGGCTGGTGCTCGGCGGCGGCGGCCTCTACGCGGTGTTCCCGCTGGCCTACTCCGTGCTGCTGACGGCGTTCTACGCGCCGCTGATCGCCATGCTCCTGGCGCTGATCTTCCGCGGCGTCGCCTTCGAGTTCCGCTTCAGGGATCGGGCGCACAAGCCGATATGGGACCTGTCCTTCGCCGCCGGCTCGATCCTCGCCACCTTCTGCCAGGGCGTGGTGCTCGGCGCCTTCATCCAGGGGATCGAGATCGAGGGCCGCAGCTACGCCGGCGGCTGGTTCGACTGGCTGACGCCCTTCAGCCTGCTGTGCGGCCTGGCCCTGATGCTGGGCTACGCCCTGCTCGGCGCCGCCTGGCTGGTCATGAAGACCGCCGACGACCTGCAGGCGCGGGCCTACGCGCTGATGCGCCCGCTCGCCGTGGCGGTGCTGGCCGCGATCGCCGTCGTCAGCCTGTGGACGCCGCTGTTGAACGACGACATCGCCCGGCGCTGGTTCTCCTGGCCCAACATCGCCTTCCTGTCGCCCGTGCCGATCCTGGTGGGCGTGACCGCCCTCGCCCTGTGGCGCGCCATTGTCCTGCGCCGGGAGTACCAACCCTTCCTCCTGGCGCTGGTCCTCTTCATCCTGTCCTACGGCGGCCTCGGCATCAGCCTGTTCCCCCATATCGTGCCGCCCGAGGTGACGATCTGGGACGCGGCGGCGCCGCCGGAAAGCCTCGCCTTCCTGCTGGTCGGCGCCGTGGTCTTGCTGCCGATCATCCTCGGCTATACCGGCTACGCCTACTGGGTCTTCCGGGGCAAGGTGCGGCCCGACGAGGGCTACCACTGAGCGGCGCGGCCATGCGGGACCTGCCCAGACGCCTGCTCTGGTTGCTCGCCCTGTGGCTCGGCGGCGTGGCCGCGGTCGCCGCGCTCAGCTACGCAGTCAAGTTCCTGATCGGCCCCTGAGCCTAGTCGACCCAGCCCGCCACCGCCTTCACCTCGAGGAAATCGGCGAGGCCCCAGCGGCCGCCCTCGCGGCCGTTGCCGGATTGCTTGTAGCCGCCGAAGGGGCTGCCGCCGGACTGCGAGGCGCCGTTCAACTGGACCACGCCGGCGCGCAGCCGGCGGGCGACCCGGCGCAGGCGCTCGCGATCGCCGGACTGGACGTAGGCGGCGAGGCCGTAGTCGGTGTCGTTGGCGATGCGGATCGCGTCCTCCTCGTCGTCGAAGGGAATCATGGCGAGCACCGGCCCGAAGATCTCCTCGCGGGCGATGGTCATGTCGGGGCTCACGTCGGCGAAGACCGTGGGCCGCACGAAATAGCCGCGGTTGAAGCCCTCGGGCCGCCCGACACCGCCGGCGACCAGGCGGGCGCCCTCGTCGATGCCCTTTTGAATCAGGCCCTGAACCTTGTCGAACTGCGCCTGGGAGACGAGCGGGCCCATGTGCCGTCCCTCCTGGGCCGGCTGGCCGACCTCCGCGGCCGCGGCCACGTCGCCGGCGATCGCCACCGCGTCCTCGTAGACCGAGCGCTCGACCAGCATGCGGCTCGGCGCGTCGCAGGACTGGCCGGTGTTGAGGAAACAGCCGAACACGCCGCCCTTCACCGCCGTAGCCAGCTCGGCGTCGGCGAACACCAGGTTGGGGGACTTGCCGCCCAGCTCGAGCGTGACGCGCTTCACCGTGTCCGCGGCCGCCTTGCTGACCGCGATTCCGGCCCGGGTCGAGCCGGTGAAGGACATCATGTCGATGTCCGGGTGGCGCGACATGGCCTCGCCCACCGTCGGGCCGTCGCCGTTGACCAGATTGAAGACGCCTGGCGGGAAACCGGCCTCGTCGACCATCTCCGCGAACAGCATGGCCGACAGCGGCGCGATCTCGGAGGGCTTCAGCACCACGGTGCAGCCGACCCCCAGGGCGGGCACCACCTTCAGCGTCACCTGGTTCATCGGCCAGTTCCACGGGGTGATCAGCCCGCAGACGCCGATCGGCTCGTGTACGATGCGGTCCTGCGGCGCGTCGGCGGAGAGCGGGTGCTCGAAGTCGAACGCCTTGAGGTCGCGCAGGAAGGCCCGCATATGGTCGAGCCCGGAGGCGGCCTGGGCCTTGGTGGCGACCCGGATCGGCGCGCCCATCTCGCGCATGATGGTCTCGGCCATCTCGGCAAAGCGGCGCTCGTAGATCTCGGCGAGGCGTTCCAGACGGGCGATACGCTCGGCCGGCGCCGTGCGGCTCCAGTCCTCGAACGCCCGCCGCGCGGCGGCCACCGCCCGGTCGACGTCGCCGGCCGCGCCTAGGGAGATTTGCGCGAAGGCGGCTTCGTCGGCGGGATCGATCACGTCCAAGCTTTGGGCGGCCAGCGGCGCCACCCAGGCGCCGTCGATGTAGAAGTCTGTCTTGCGGAGCATGGATCCTCCCTCGGGTTCGACTCCCGAATCGCGGGAGTTTCAAGCGGTTGAGCCTTAGGCTCAGCCCTAGACATGGCGATGGCGCGGCCGCGCGCAAGGGCGCGAGCCGGCGCGGCCGTTCGAGGGCGCGGCGGGCACGCGTTCTCGCCGGTCAGACTTGGGAAGGCGCTATCAGGGAAGCGCGATCAGGAGAGAGCTATAGGAATTTAGCCGGCAAGACGGCTGCGGGCCGGTTCGGCCCGCAGACCTCGTCCAAAACTCCGCGTCAAATCCGCGTCGGCGCCTGGGCGGCGGCCCGCACGGCCGGGGCCGCCACAACAAAAGGCCAATGATCCGACGCCCCACCTGGCGAGCCCAGGCGGGATCGCGGATCATCTGAACCCTTGCGGCAGGCTCAACCGCCTGCCACGGCGGGACGCTCGTCGCTCAGGTGCGATTTAGGTCCGTTCAGAAGGTTACTCGGCGCTCTTCTCGACCTCTTCCGCGCCTTCCTCGACCTTCTCCGCGCCTTCCTCGACCATGTCGCCGGCTTTTTCCATCGTCTGGTCGACCGCTTCGCCCGTCTGCTCGGCGGGACCCTGCTCTTCGCAGGCCACCAGAGCCATCGACAGGAACAAAGCGGCCAGAACGGCGCTCAACCTACGCATAAGACTGGCAGTCATCGACTCTTCCTCCTTACCTCAAGCCTCGTACAAGTTCGACCGATGGCCCTCTGGGTGCACGCCTCTTGCGCACACTTTCCGCCTACGCGGCCGACCAGGTCACCGGCTGCTCCAATGTACTAACCTGGCTTTGTGACAATGGTTCCCGCCGAGCGGCGGCCGAGCGCCGATTCTCGGACGATTTTGCGGACGATTTTGCGGATGGTTTCCCGGTGATTGCCCGGGCGGCCGTCGCGGGCCCGAGCGTTGGCCGGTTTTGCCCTCGCCCGAAGGGGCGCGCGGGCGCCTCGCCCGCGCCCTGCGCCCGTCAATCCTGCACGTTCTTCATGGTCAGGGCCAAGACGGCGCCGAGCGCGGCCAGGGCGGCCAAGGTGGCCACGGCGACCTCGAACCCGAGCTCGATCAACGCGCTGCTCGCCGCCCCCAGCACCAGGAGCAGCACGCCGATCACGGTGTTGCTGAGCGCCACGTACTCGGCCTTGCGGTCGCCGCCGGCGAGATCGACGACGTGGGTCTTGCGGCCGATGCGCACGCCCGCGTGGGCGACGCCGAGACCGAACACGCCGCCGGCAGCAGCGCGAGCGCCGCCAGAACCGCGAAGCCCAGCGCCGCCGCCAGCCCGGCGCCCGCGGCCATGACCAACCGGCTCGAGCGGTCGGCGAACGCGCCCCACAGCGAGGAGCTGACCGCGCTCGCCAGCCCCGACGCGATCACCAGCCAGCCCAGGCCGTCGAGCGCCTGTCCGGTCTCGCGCTGGGCCAGGCCGACGTAAACCGGCCCGGCGAGCGCCGTGGCGATCATCAGCGTGCGCGCGGCCAGGAATTTCTGCAGCTCGGGGTCCCGGATCAAGAGGGCGACCTGGTCGCGCACCAGATCGCGCACGCCGCGCCCGCCCTCGGTGGCGCCCGGGTATTCGTTGATCAGGGAGAACACCGCCGCGGCCAGGAACCAGGCGAGCCCGGCGGCGATCAGGATCGCGTAGAGCGCCCAGTCCGGGCGGGCCGCCTCGGGGCTGAACGCCAGATAGACGCCGACCGCGCCGGCGACCAGGCCGGAGCCGGTGGCCGCATAGCCGCTGACCCGGCCGCGGCGCCCCTTGGAGACCGTCTTGCCCAGGGTGTCCTTGGCGGCGACCGAGGCGATCCCGCGCGCCAGGCTGAACACCACCAGCAGGCCGACGATCGCCCAGCCGGCGGCGGCGCCGGCGAGGCCGGCCGCCGCGACGACGCCCATGAGGATGACGCAGATGCCCTCGACCACGCTGCTGCCGGCCCAGAAGCCCTTGCGGACCGGAAAGCGCCGGATCACCCCGCCGACCAGGATCTGCGGGATCAGGGCCAGCGACTCGCGGATCGGCACCAGCAGGCCGACCAGGAACGCCGGCGCGCCGACCAGGCCCAGCAGCCACGGCAGCACCACCTTGCTGTCGGCCAGGGTGTCGCCGGTCTTGCTGAGCGCCTGGGCCAGCACCTGGCAAAGAAAGCTCCTGGGCTGCTCCCGGCACTGGTCCTCGGGGATGTCGCGGCACAGGCGCGCGTCCTCGTCGCCGGTGACCAGGCCGTAGAGGCGAAAGGCGAAGGCGCCCTCGCCGCGGCTTGTGAGAGCCTGCGTTTCGTTCGACATCGTCTCCGGATCCTCGACGGACTGATACGCCGGCCACCGCCCGGCGGACCACCGGACCGCCAGCCCGAGGCAGGCTTCGGTCCGGTGACGGATCCAACCATTAGGGCGCGCCGCGCCGGGCGGGAATAGCGGCAATCCGCCGCTCAGGCAATGCCCGCCCGTCGGGCCGCCGGCGGCGCTACGGTGCGGCCGCCCCCTCGCCGGATGCCCCCTCGCCGGATGCCCCCGCGCCGGATGCCCCCGCGCCGGATGCCCCCTCGCCGGATACCCTGGAACGCGCGGCGAGGGGCCGGACCTGGGTCATGAGCTCTTCGGCGGTCACGACGCCGGCGGCCCGCACCGGCCAGCCGGCCGCCTGCAGGCCCCGCGCCGTCCAGGTGTTGCAGGTGTTGAACA
>JAWWCG010000176.1:0-6936 GCA_033720555.1 Kiloniellales bacterium
CCGGCGTCGCCACCATCGCCGGCAGCAGCTTCGGGGCGCACGGCGAGGGCTATCTGCGGGTCTCCTACGCCAACAGCCGAGCCAACATCGAGGAGGCCATGACGCGCATCGCGACCTGCCTCGCCCGGGCCTGAGCGCCGCCGGGCGTCATTGGGGCTTGTCCTCGGCATTGTCCTCGGCCTCGTCGTCGGGCTCCAAGGGCGCGATCTGGTAGCCGCGCGACAGCATGCAGAGCCGCCGGTATCGGAACTCGAGGTAGCCATAGGACGGCGGCCCGGTATCCCGATAGCCCCAATCGCCCCGGTCGTGGCGCAGCGCCACGCTGCCCCGCCACTGGGTGTCGAAGACGGTCTGGTCGCGAAACGCCTGATGGCGCGCGATCTCCGCGCATTCCTCGGAGTCCTTGAGGTACTCGGCCTCGCTCACGCCGGGCTTGGTGTAGCCGACCTCGGCGCAGGCCGCGAGGCCGAGCATCCCGAGCCCGACGAGCAGCCGTCTTGGTATCGCGCCGGCAAGTTTCGCCATGTCCCATCCACCGGTGGTCGCGCGGACGCGCCAAGGTTCGCCGTCGCCCGCGCTACGGCCCCGGTCGCGACGGAACCGCTCGATATGTCTGAAAATATAAGACGCCGCGCGCCGCGATCCATCCCCGCCGGCGCCGCGAGCCCCGCAGGGGCGCGGATCCGCCGCCGCGAAGCCCGCGAGGCGCGCGGCGCGCCCGCGCCCATCGGGGTGCCCATCAGGTGCTCATTGGGCCGGCAGCCTGCCTGTTTTTTGGGCAGATCCGGGGCCGGCGAGCGTCCGGCACCTTCGCATAACCTTCTGAAATAAAACATTCTTCGTCCGCGCCCTCGAGTTGGCACGGCGCCTGCAAAGCAGGGCCTAAGCCTGCAGGGTCAACCCGGGAACAGCGAGCGGACCAGCCCATGAAAAAAATCGAAGCGATCATCAAGCCCTTCAAGCTCGACGAGGTGAAGGAAGCCCTTCACGAGGTCGGCATCAAGGGCATCACCGTCACCGAGGCCAAGGGCTTCGGCCGCCAGAAGGGCCACACCGAGCTTTATCGCGGCGCGGAATACGTCGTCGACTTCCTGCCCAAGGTGAAGGTCGAGGTGGTGGTCGAGGACAGCCTGATCGAGCGCGCCGTCGAGGCGATTCAACAGGCGGCCCATACCGGGCGCATCGGCGACGGCAAGATCTTCGTCAGCACGATCGACGAGGCGATCCGCATCCGCACCAGCGAGCGCGGCGCCGACGCGGTCTGAGCCGCGGTCTGAGTCTCGGTCTCGTGGCCGGCCCCCCCATGGCCGAGCGCGGCGGCGAGCCGGGCGCGCGCGGCCGAGGGCAGGCCGGCGCGGGCGGAGGCTCAAGCAGAGGTATAACCAGACACAACCCCAAACGAGGTAAGAGAGAGAACCCATGTCCGAGGTCAACAGCGTTCTGACAATGATGAAAGAGAACGACGTCAAATACGTCGATTTCCGCTTCACCGACCCGCGCGGCAAGTGGCAGCACCTGGCCATGTACGCCGGCGCGATCGACGAGGACGTCCTGAGCGAGGGCGTCATGTTCGACGGCTCCTCGATCGCCGGCTGGAAGGACATCAGCGAGTCCGACATGTGCCTCATGCCGGACTGCAGCACGGCGGTGATGGATCCCTTCGCCGCGCAGCCGCTCCTGGTGCTGTTCTGCGACGTGCTCGAGCCGGAGACCGGCCAGGCCTACAACCGGGACCCGCGCTCCACCGCCCGCAAGGCCGAGGCCTACCTGAAGTCGAGCGGCATCGGCGAGACCGCGGTGTTCGGGCCGGAAGCCGAGTTCTTCGTGTTCGACGACGTGCAGTTCGCGGTCGACATGCACCACACCTTCTACCAGTTCAGCTCAGAGGAAGGCCCCTACGTCTCGGGCCGCGACCTGGAGCAAGGCAACCTGGGCCACCGCCCCGGCATCAAGGGCGGCTACTTCCCGGTTCCGCCGGTCGATTCCGGCACCGACCTGCGCGCCGAGATGGTCAGCGTCATGGCCGAGATGGGCCTCACCGTCGAGAAGCACCACCACGAGGTGGCGCCCTCGCAGCACGAGCTCGGCATCAAGTTCGATACCCTGGTGCGCTGCGCCGACAGCATGCAGATCTATAAGTACGTGGTGCAGAACGTCGCCCACTCCTACGGCAAGAGCGCGACCTTCATGCCGAAGCCGGTGGCCGGCGACAACGGCTCGGGCATGCACACGCACCAGTCGATCTGGAAGGACGGCAAGCCGCTGTTCGCCGGCAACAACTACGGCGGCCTGTCGGAGGAGGCGCTGTTCTACATCGGCGGCATCATCAAGCACGCCCGCGCCATCAACGCCTTCACCAACCCGACGACCAACAGCTACAAGCGCCTGATCCCGGGCTTCGAGGCGCCGGTGCTGCTCGCCTACTCCGGGCGCAACCGCTCGGCGTCCTGCCGCATCCCCTACGGCGCCAGCCCGAACGCCAAGCGGGTCGAGGTGCGCTTCCCGGATCCCCAAGCGAACCCCTATCTGGCGTTCGCCGCCATGCTGATGGCCGGCCTCGACGGCATCCGCAACCGCATCCACCCTGGCGATCCGATGGACAAGAACCTCTACGACCTGCCGCCGGAGGAGCTGCAGGACGTGCCGACGGTCTGCGGCTCGCTGCGCCAGGCGGTCAACGCGCTCGAGGAGGACCACGAGTTCCTGCTCGCCGGCGAGGTGTTCGACAAGGACCAGCTCGACGCCTACATGGAGCTCAAGTGGGAGGAGATCTACACCTTCGAGCACGCCCCCCATCCGGTCGAGTTCAAGATGTACTACTCGGCCTGAGCCGACCGTCCCGGGCAACCTCGGACAGGCGCCGGCCCCGGGTGCGGGTCGGCGCCGGTCCCCTCGAGCGGGCCGCCCATCCCAACCGGGAGGCGGCCCGTTCTTCTTTGCCCGCTTCTCGGCACGTTTGTTCGCGCGTTTGTTGGCGCGAGGCGCCTGGCAGCGCGTCCGCTTTGGCTTGCCAGGCCGTCGGCCTGCAATCGCCGCATGCCACGGACAAGTCCCCGAATGCCGCCGCGCCGCCGCCCTTCGGCCAGCGTGCGCCAATCGCCGCGCCGGCGCGCGCTCATCGTCAACTGCTTCATCGACGAATACCGCCGCACCCGCGGCAGCCCGCACCGGGTGCCGCGCGCCATGGGCCCGCCGTTCCTGGCCGGCGCCCTGGCCCGCGCGGCATGGGACGTGCGGCTCTACAACGAGCAGTACAGCGGCCCACTGTACGACCGCGCCCTGCTCGCCTGGCCGGACCTCCTGGTGCTGACCGGCCTGACCGCGTCGTTCGACCGCATGATGCAGCTCACCGCCTACGCCCGCAGCCTCAACCCCGAGGTGGTGGTCGCCGCCGGCGGGCCGCCGGTGCGCGCCCTGCCGCGCCGCGCCGCCAGCGTTTTCGATTACGCCTGCACCGGCGATCTCGAGGAGCTGCGCGAGGTGGTGCGCGAGGCCTTCGGGCGCGACTTCGCCGCCGAGCGCGTCTTTCCGCGCTTCGACCTGCCCTACGGCCGCGGCATGATCGGCTACGTGGAGTCCAGCCGCAACTGCAACTTCCGCTGCAGCTTCTGCTCCCTGACCGGCGAGCGCGGCCGCTACCAGACCTACGAGCTCGACAGCGTCCGCCAACAGGTCCTGGCCTGCGGCAAGCGCCAGATCTGCTTCCTCGACAACAATTTCTACGGCAACGACCGGGACTTCTTCCTGGCCAAGGTCGCGCTGTGCCGCGAGCTGGTGGCCCGGGGCGCCATCGACGGCTGGTCGTGCCTGGTGACCGGCGACTTCTTCGCCCGGCCGGACAACCTGCGCCTGGTCCGCGCGGCCGGCTGCAAGGTGCTGTTCAGCGGCGTGGAGTCGTTCAGCCAGGAGGTGCTGACGGCCTACAACAAGCGCCACAACACCATCGTGCCCCAGGTGGAGATGGTGCGCGGCTGCCTCGAGGCCGGGATCGTCTTCGCCTACGGCATCATGCTGGACCCGACCGCCCGGCGGCTCGACGACCTGCGCGGCGAGATCGAGTTCATCGTGGCGACGCCGGAGATCACCCTGCCCGCCTTCTTCACCCTGGCGATCCCGCTGATCGGCACGCCCTATTTCCGGGACTGCCTGACGGCCGGCCGGTTCTTTCCCGACACCCGGCTGCGCAACCTCGACGGCGTCACCCTCACCATGCACCCGCGCGATCCGCTGGGCGAGGTGCTCGCTTTCGTCAAGGACCTGCCGAGCCTGCGCGGCTACCGCAAGGACGCACTGCGCCACGCCCTCGGGTTCGCCCGGCGCTACCGCGGCGCCCTGGAGCCGCTGCAGCTCTTCGCCGCTCTGCTGCCGACCGCGCTGGTGTGCACCGAGTTCGCGGCGAGTTCCCCCTTACGCCCCCAGTTCGGCCGGCCGCGTCAGACCTACTACGGCCCGAGCGAGGCGCTCGACCGCCTCTACACCCCGCAATTCCGGGTCGAGGCGCGCTTCCGCGACCATTTCCGGCCGACCATGATCACCGACGCCGCCGGCCGGCCCCACGCCGACATCGCGGCCGACCTGGCGCTGTGAGGCAAGCGTGCCAACTCGGCGCGCCAGCTCGCTCCGCCGGCTCAGCGCGGCAGCTCGACGACCGCCTCGGCGCCGCCGAGCCCGTGGACGCTGTCGTGGGCGCGCAGGCTCACCCGGTCGATCCCGTCCGGGACGGCGACGCCGCCCAGCGAGCGGGTGAAGGGCTGCTCGTCGACGTGGGGGTGCACGAGGACCCGGGCGCCGAGCACGGTGCCGTCCGGCGCCACCACCTCCCACCGGTCGGCATAGTGCTCCCAGCCCTCGTCGGCGTGGGCGACGGTGACGTCGAAGCGCCAGGTGCCGGCCGCCTCCGCGACCGCCTCGACCGCCACCACGTCGGCCTCGCCGGCCATCGCCCGGCCCGGCGCGAGCGCGACCAGCGCCAGGAGCACCGCGAGGACCGCGAGGAACGCGGCGGCATGTCTCACGGCAGGGCCTCCGCCGCCGGCACCGGGCGCGGTCGGCCGTCGGCGCCGAGGGCGACGAAGACGAAGCGGCCCTCGGTGACCCGCACCCGGGCGCCGTCGTGCCGGCGCAGCGCCCAGGCCTCGATCGCCATGGTGATCGAGGTCCGCCCGATTGCCTCGATCTCGGTGTAGACACACAGCACGTCGCCGACGTAGACCGGCAGATGGAAGGTCATCGCGGTGACCGCCACCGTGGCGACCCGCCCGCCGGCGCGCTGGTTGGCGGCGATGCCGCCGGCGATGTCCATCTGAGACAGCACCCAGCCGCCGAAGATGTCGCCGGAGGGGTTGGCGTCGGCCGGCATGGCCAGGGTACGGATCGCCAGCTCACCTACGGGCCGGCTGCCTTGAGGGTCGTTCATTTTGTGTCGTGCTCTCCCGCTTGCCCTAGATCTTGAGGCTTGCCATGTCGTAACCTACAGCATAAGGAATCGGCGGCGCACGCGCTCGCCTTTTCCAGAGGGTGGCTTTCCCAGCGGGTGAATGTCCCCAGAGGGTCGATTTCCGGAGAGTCCTTGAGACATGGCGGACCTGTTCCATACGGCGCCGGCACAGCGGGGCGACTATTCGGCCAAGGACATCGAGGTCCTGGAGGGCCTCGAGCCGGTGCGCCGGCGCCCGGGCATGTATATCGGCGGCACCGACGAGCGCGCCATGCACCACCTGGTGGCCGAGCTGCTGGACAACGCCATGGACGAGGCGGTGGCCGGCCACGCGAGCCGGATCGAGGTCGAGCTGGGCGTCGACAACGAGATCACCGTGCGCGACAACGGCCGCGGCATCCCGGTCGACCCGCACCCGAAGTACAAGGGCAAGTCCGCCCTCGAAGTCATTATGACGACGCTGCATTCCGGCGCCAAATTCTCCCACAAGGCCTACGCCACCTCGGGCGGCCTGCACGGCGTCGGGCTGTCGGTGGTGAACGCGCTGGCCGAGCGCCTGACCGTCGAGGTGGCGCGCGACCGCAAGGTCTGGAAACAGACCTATCGGCGCGGCACGCCGTCGGGCAAGCTGCACCAGGCCGGCAGCGCCCCGAACCGGCGCGGCACCACGGTGAGCTTCACGCCGGATCCCAAGATCTTCGGCGAGAGCGTCCGCTTCCACCCGCTGCGCCTCTACCGCATGGCCCGCTCCAAGGCCTACCTCTACCGCGGCGTCGAGATTCGCTGGCGCTGCGACGGCGCCCTCATCGCCAAGGGCGAGGAGGTTCCGGAGAGCGATACCCTCCATTTTCCCAACGGCTTGTGCGACTTTCTTGAGGCCCAAATGGAGGGCCGCAAGACCCTCACCCCCGACCCGTTCCACGGCACCGCCAAGCTGCCGGAGGACGAGGGCCGGCTGGAGTGGGCGATCACCTGGCCGCTCGACGAGGACGGCTTCATCTCGTCCTATTGCAACACCGTGCCGACGCCGGACGGCGGCAGCCACGAGCTGGGCCTGCGCGGCGGGCTGATGCGCAGCCTCAAGAGCTACGGCGAGCTGATCGGCAACCGCAAGGCGGCCCAGATCACCGCCGAGGACGCGATCGGCGGCGCCGGCGCCCTGCTCTCGCTGTTCATCGCCGATCCCCAGTTCCAGGGCCAGACCAAGGACCGTCTGGCCAGCCCGATCGCCCAACGGCTGGTCGAGACCACCATCAAGGACCACTTCGATCACTGGCTGTCGGGCCACCCCGAGCGCGCCCGCCTGCTGCTCGAGCGGGTGATCGAGCGCGCCGAGGAGCGCCGCCGCAAGCGCCAGGAAAAGGAGCTCAGCCGCAAGACCGCGACCCGCAAGCTGCGCCTGCCGGGCAAGCTCGCCGACTGTTCGCGGGATTCATCGGAAGGCACGGAACTCTTCCTCGTCGAGGGCGACTCTGCCGGGGGCTCGGCCAAGCAGGCCC
>JAWWCG010000177.1:0-6861 GCA_033720555.1 Kiloniellales bacterium
CACCCGGCCGGAGATCCTCGAAGCGGTCCACGTCGAGCGGGCGCGCGCCCTGGTGGTCGCGGTGGACAACCCGCAGATCGCCCTGCGCACCGTGTCCATGGTGCGCTACATCTTTCCCGAGCTGAAGGTCTACGCCCGCGCCCACGACGACGCCCACGCCCAAGACCTGGCGCGCGCCGGCGCCGACACCGTGGTGCCGGAGATGGTGGCGACCGGACACCAGCTCGCCGGCTCGATCTTCAAGGAATAGCGCACCGCCCCCTTATTGCGCCGCCCCGCCGTTCGCGACGGGTTATTCGTGGGCGATCGCCTCCTCGGTGAAGAGGTAGTCCCGCAGTTCCTTGTCGAAGGTCGGATCGCGCCGCCGGATCCACTCCAAGACCATGGCGGCGTGTTCCTTCTCCTCATCCCGGTTGTGGGCCAGAATCGCCTTGAGCTTCTTGTCCTTGCAGGCGTCGACCCGCTGGTTGTACCAGTCGACCGCCTCCAGCTCCTCCATCAGCGAGACGATCGCCCGGTGCATGTCCTTGGTGTCGTCCGAGAGCTCGCCAACCGGTTCGTGATAACCTTCGCTTGCCATGCGCCTTCCTTCTCGTCGTGCTGCGGAGTTTCGATACGCCCCGTGGGCGCGCCTGTTCTAGCCGAGACCGGACGGTTTGAAAACTGGGATCCGGCGCCGCTCCGCGATCAAGCCGCCGGCTGCGGCGTGAAGGCCGATTGGTCCTCCGCGATGCCCTTGAGGGCGAAGCGTCCGAGGTCGCGGAACTCGCGGCGCGAGACCTTGGCCAGGGCCTCGGAGACCACGATCGGCGGATCGAGGCCGACGGTGAGCGGCTCGAGGCGGGAGACCAGGTTCACCACCGGGCCGATCACCGTGAAGTCGAGCCGGTCCGCGGCGCCGATATTGCCGTACATGACCTTGCCGACGCCGATCGCGATGCCGACGCGCAAGGGGAACTGCCCCTGTTCGGCGCGCCGCTGGTTCATCGCCTCGATCTGGACCAGCGCCTCTTCCGCGGCCGTGATGGCCCGGTCGGCGGCGTCGCATTTCGCCGCCGCCGTCGATTCGCAGGAGAAGATGGCGAGGATCGAATCGCCCATGAACTTGAGGATCTCGCCGCCGTTCGCCTCGACCGGCGCCGCCATGCAATCGAAGTAGTCGTTGAGCAGGGCGATGACCGGCGCCAATTCCTCGCGTTGCGACAGTTGGGTGAAGCCGCGCAGGTCGCAATACCAGACGACGGCGTGGATCTCCTCGCCCTGGCCGCGGCGCACGGCGCCGTTCAGGATGCGCTCGCCGCTGCCGCGCCCGACGTAGGTGTCGAGCAGGCTGCGCGCCGTGCGCTGGGCCTGGTTGAGCTCCAGCACCGCGCCGAAGGCGGGCAGCGTCGCCGCGAGGCTCGCCCGGTCCAGCGGGTCGAAGCCCCGCTGCTCCTTGGTGGCGAAGCTGATGGCGTTGATCCGGCCGGTGGCGAACACGATCGGCAGCATGAGGTACTCGACGAAACCGTCGCGCAGCAGGTCCTCCAGGATCGGGAACTCCTGTGGCCCGGCCCGGCGCTCGACGCGCCGGTGAATGATGGCGCCGCCCTCGTAGATCACCCGCACCGGGCTGTTCAGGTAGAAGGTGTCGTTTCGGTCGCCGTGGCGGTGGCCGGTCTCCACCGCGCCGCCGGTCTCGCGCAGCCACAGCAGCGAGCGCGCCGCCAGTTGCGGGTGGAGCTGCGGCATGTGGATGGTCGCCCGGTCGATCGGCAGGCCGATCTCCCGCAGCCGCTCGCAATAGCGGGTCAGCAGGAACTCGGTGCGGCCGATGTTCAAACGCTCCTCGAGCAGCCAGGAGACCACCGGGCGGACCCGTTGTCGCGCCTCTTCGTCGAGGGACCGTTCCAGGACGTCGCTCATCGGCCTTCCCCCCGCGTTCACGCCCGCTTCTTGGGCTTTTCCAGCGCGCGCCCGATATAGGAGACCAGATATTGCCCGGTGAAGCTAGCGGGCTCGGCGGCGACCTCCTCGGGCGTGCCGGCGACCAGGACGCGCCCGCCCTTGTTGCCGCCCTCGGGGCCCAGGTCGATGATCCAGTCCGCCGTCTTGATGACCTCGAGGTTGTGCTCGATGACCACCACCGTGTTACCCTGGGCGACCAGCGCGTGCAGCACGTCGAGCAGCTTGCGCACGTCCTCGAAGTGGAGCCCGGTGGTCGGCTCGTCCAGGATGTAGAGGGTGCGCCCGGTCGCCCGCCGCGACAGCTCCTTGGCCAGCTTGACGCGTTGCGCCTCGCCGCCGGACAGCGTGGTCGCCGGCTGGCCGACCTGGATGTAGCCCAGGCCGACCCGCTCCAGGGTCTCCAGCTTGTTGCGGATCGCCGGCACCGCCTTGAAGAACTCGGCGGCCTCCTCGACGGTCATGTCGAGCACGTCGGCGATCGACCGGCCCTTGAACTTGATCTCCAGGGTCTCGCGGTTGTAGCGGCGGCCCTTGCAGACGTCGCACCGCACGTAGACGTCCGGCAGGAAGTGCATCTCGATCTTGATGACGCCGTCGCCCTGGCAGGCCTCGCAGCGCCCGCCCTTGACGTTGAACGAGAAGCGGCCGGGCTTGTAGCCGCGGGCGCCCGCCTCGGGCAGGCCGGCGAACCAGTCGCGGATCGGCGTGAAGGCGCCGGTGTAGGTCGCCGGGTTGGAGCGCGGCGTGCGCCCGATCGGCGACTGATCGATGTCGATCACCTTGTCGAGGTGCTCCAGGCCCTCCATGCGCTCGAACTCGGCGGGCTGTAGCCGGCTGCGGTGCAGGCGGCGGGCGAGCGCCTTGTAGAGGGTCTCGACGATCAGCGTCGACTTGCCCGAGCCGGAGACGCCGGTCACGCAGGTGAAGGTGCCGAGCGGCACCTCGACGTCGACGTCCTGCAGGTTATGGCCGCGGGCGCCGAGGATGTGCAGGCTCTGGTCGCGTTGGCCGCGACGGCGCTTGCGCGGCACCGCGATCTGGCGCATGCCGGTCAGGTACTGGCCGGTCAGGCTTTCCGGCGCCTGCAGGATGCGGTCGATGGGCCCCTCGGCGATCACCTGGCCGCCGTGGATGCCGGCGCCCGGGCCCATGTCGACCACGTGGTCGGCGCAGCGGATCGCTTCCTCGTCGTGCTCGACCACGATCACGGTGTTGCCGAGGTCGCGCAGGCGCCTGAGGGTCTCCAGCAGGCGCGCATTGTCGCGCTGGTGCAGGCCGATCGAGGGCTCGTCCAGCACGTAGAGCACGCCGGTCAGCCCCGAGCCGATCTGGGAGGCCAGGCGGATGCGCTGGCTCTCGCCGCCCGAGAGCGTCGCCGAGGCGCGCGACAGGGTGAGATACTCGAGGCCGACGTCGACCAGGAACCGCAGCCGCTCGTTGATCTCCTTCAGGATTCGGTGGGCGATCTCGCGCTGCTTGTCGCTCAGCTGGGCATCCAGGCCGGCGAACCAGTCGGCCGCCTCGAAGACCGACATCTCGGCCACCTCGCCGATGTGCAGGCCGGCGATCTTGACCACCAGGGCCTGAGGCTTCAGGCGGTAGCCGGCGCAGGCCTCGCAGGGCTGGCTGGCCTGGTACTTGCCGATCTCCTCGCGCACCCAGTCGCTCTCGGTCTCGCGCCAGCGCCGCTCCATGTTGGGGATGATGCCCTCGAAGGGCTTGGTGGTCTCGTAGCTGCGCAGGCCGTCGTCGTAGCGCATGGTGACCGGTGTGTCGCCGGTGCCGTAGAGGACCGCCTCGCGCACCTTCTGGTCCAGCTCGCTCCACGCTTCGGCGGTCGAGATGCGGAAGTGCCGCGCCAGGCTGTCGAGCGTCTGGGCGTAGTACTGCGAGCTCGAGTGGGCCCAAGGCGCGATCGCGCCCTCGCGCAGGGAGCGCTCGGGGTGCGGCACCACCAGGTCCGGGTCGACGTAGAGCGTGGTGCCGAGGCCGTCGCACGACGGGCAGGCGCCGAAGGGGTTGTTGAAGGAAAACAGGCGCGGCTCGATCTCGTCGATGGTGAAGCCGGAGACCGGGCAGGCGAAGCGGGCCGAGAAGGTCTGCCGCTCGCCGGAATCGGCCTCCTCGGTAAAGGCCAGGCCGTCCGCCAGCTCGAGCGCCGTCTCGAAGCTGTCGGCGAGCCGCGATTCGAGCCCCTCGCGCAGCACCAGGCGGTCGACCACCACCTCGATGTCGTGCTTCTTCTTCTTGTCGAGCGCCGGGGCCTCGTCGATCTCGTGGAGCGCGCCGTCGATCTTGACCCGCTGGAAGCCGCGCTTCTGAAGCTCCGCCAGCTCCTTGCGGTACTCGCCCTTGCGCCCGCGCACGATCGGCGCCAGGAGGTAGAGGCGCGTGCCCTGCGCCATGGCGGCGACGCGGTCGACCATCTGGCTCACCGTCTGGCTCTCGATCGGCAGGCCGGTGGCGGGCGAGTAGGGGACGCCGACCCGGGCGAACAGCAGGCGCAGGTAGTCGTAGATCTCGGTCACCGTGCCGACGGTGGAGCGCGGGTTCTTCGACGTGGTCTTCTGCTCGATCGAGATCGCCGGCGACAAGCCCTCGATCGACTCCACGTCGGGCTTCTGCATCAGCTCCAGGAACTGGCGGGCATAGGCCGAGAGGCTCTCGACGTAGCGCCGCTGGCCCTCGGCGTAGATGGTGTCGAAGGCGAGCGAGGACTTCCCCGAGCCCGACAGCCCGGTGATCACCACCAGCCGGTCGCGCGGCAGGACGACGTCGATGCCCTTCAGATTGTGCTCTCGCGCACCGCGCACCCGGATCTCCTGGACCTCGGGCGGCGAGTCGGTGACCTTCGATTTCATGTGTTCAGGCGCTTGGATGGGAAACTCGTCGAACGCCCTTGAATATGGGGTAGCCGGCCGGGAAAAGCGAGACCCGGCATCGCAGCGTCCTGACAAATCCCGACCCGGCGCGCCCGCTGGCGAACTCGGCCGCAAATCACGCCTGGCGGCGCCTGGTGCGGGGCGCTAGAGTGCGCGGACCCAAGCGGGGGTGGACTTGAAACAGACGGCAATTCGTGGGGCAGGCGCATGGCAGGTACGGTCAACAAGGTGATCCTCATCGGCAATCTGGGCCGCGACCCGGAGATCCGCACCACTCAGGACGGCACCAAGATCACCCATCTTTCGGTCGCGACGACGGACACCTGGCGCGACCGCAACAGCGGCGAGCGGCGCGAGCGCACCGAATGGCACCGCGTGGTGATCTTCAACGAGAAGCTGGGCGAGGTCGCCGAGAAATACCTGCGCAAGGGCTCCAAGGTCTATCTGGAGGGTTCGCTCCAGACCCGCAAGTGGACCGACCAGTCGGGCCAGGAACGCTACACCACCGAGGTGGTCTTGCAGCGCTACCGCGGCGAAATGACCATGCTCGACACCCGCAGCGGCGGCCCGGGCGGTGGTGGCAGCGACTTCGGCGGCGGCGGCGATTACGGCGGCGGCCCCGCCTCGGGCGGCGGCGGGCCGTCGGGCGACCTCGACGACGAAATCCCGTTCTGAGGCGCCTCGGATCCTCCCTGGGAGCGCTTCTGGGTCGCCCCCGGGTCGCCCCTGGGTCGCCGCCGGGTCCCGCCCTGGGACGCGCCTTGCCGTCCTTGTCCCACAGGGCCGATTCGGCTAGATTTTTCAGGCAATTCTCGGTCGATTCGCCGATCGATTCGGTGATCGAATCGCTGATCGAACCGACGCCTGAAGACTACCGCAGAAGATTTTGTAAAACTGAGAGAAATTGGGCTTGCGGCCGGACCGGCCGGAGGCCCGTTCCGAAGGCAATCGATTGAGCGACTCCACCGCCCCGCCGAGCCCCTCTGACATCACGCCGGTGACCATCGAGGAGGAGATGAAGCGCTCCTACCTCGATTACGCCATGAGCGTGATCGTGGCGCGCGCCCTGCCGGACGTCCGAGACGGACTGAAGCCGGTCCACCGGCGCATCCTCTACGCCATGAAGGAGGAGGGCTACGACTGGAACCGGACCTATCGCAAGTCCGCGCGCATCGTCGGCGACGTCATGGGCAAGTACCATCCCCACGGCGACACGGCGATCTACGACGCCATGGTGCGCATGGCGCAGGACTTCTCCATGCGCCTGCCGCTGGTCGACGGCCAGGGCAACTTCGGCTCGATGGACGGCGATCCGCCGGCGGCCATGCGCTACACCGAGGTCCGCCTGACCCGGGCGGCGAGCGAGGCCCTGCTCGAGGACATCGAGCGCAACACCGTCGATTTCCAGGACAATTACGACGAGACTACGCGCGAGCCGGTGGTCCTGCCGGCGGCGGTTCCCAACCTGCTGGTCAACGGCGCGGGCGGCATCGCGGTCGGCATGGCGACCAACATCCCGCCGCACAACCTGGGCGAGGTGATCGACGCCTGCTGCGCCTACATCGAGGACCCGACGATCTCGATCGACGAGCTGATGGCCTACGTGCCGGGGCCGGACTTTCCCACCGGAGCGCTGATCCTCGGCAAGTCCGGCATCCGCGAGGCCTATCATCTCGGCCGCGGCTCGGTGGTCATGCGCGGGCGGGCGACCATCGAGGAGATCCGCAAGGACCGCGAGGCGATCGTCGTCACCGAGATTCCCTATCAGGTGAATAAGGCGCGCATGATCGAGCGCATCGCCGACCTGGTGCGCGAAAAGACCATCGAGGGGGTGGCCGACCTGCGCGACGAAAGCGACCGTCGCGGCCTCCGGGTGGTGGTGGAGCTGCGCCGCGACGCCATGCCCGACGTGGTGCTCAACCAGCTCTACCGCTACACGCCCCTGCAGACGAGCTTCGGCGTCAACCTGCTGGCGCTCAACGGCGGCCGGCCGGAGGTGCTCGACCTCAAGCGGGTGATCGCCGCCTTCGTC
>JAWWCG010000178.1:0-6841 GCA_033720555.1 Kiloniellales bacterium
GACACGCCGGGCCCGGAACTGTCCTACAACAACTATGTCTATCTCTTGGAGGCGGCCGCCTCCGGCGAAGGCATGGCCCTGGGCTGGACGAGTTTCGTCGAACGCTATCTGGAGGCCGGCCTCCTGACGATCGCTCACCACGAGAAGGTCCGCACGGGCTTCGGGTTCTGGGCAATCTGGAACGACGAGAAGCGAGACCACCGATTCATAGATCCAGTCGTTCGCTTTCTCCGCGCGGGTTCGGATCCGGATTCGTCGACGGTATCTCCGAAGCGCAGGAATCGCTGACCATCGGGCGGCTCTGCCCGGATACTGCTCTAGGCCGGTCGAGCGCGAGACCTGAATTTAGCCGACATTTCGATGGCGTAGATCAGGAACGACAGCGGAATAAAGAACTCGCGGTACTCGTTGACTTCCCAATGATAGGTCAGATTTTCCCCGTACAAGATAATGGCGGCCTGGGTCAGCGTGAATGTCAGAAAGACCGCCGGTAGGACGAAGGTGCTGTCCGTCATGCGAAAGTGCCAGGTGTAGGCGGCCAAGATGAAGAAGGTGAGGAAGAACGACATCTGAAAGACGAGCTCCGACCATCTCGCCCAAGCGTAGGCGATGCCGATGGCGCTGGCGAAGAGGACGAAGCGGCTGGGGATGAAGAACGCCAGGACCTCGACCTTGGCCAACCCCTCGAGCCGGTCCTTCAGGAACGGCAGCAGGATGAAGAAGACGAAGCCGAGGCTGTAATAGCAGGCGTTCAGGAAGGAGGTGTTGAAGTTGTGGAGGTTGAACTCGGCCTGATCGTTCGCCGCGAAGCCTCGTGGGGTCGCGAAACCGAAAAGCCGCTGTCCCCAGGAGATCTCCTCCATCCCGACAAAGAACAAAAACAGCGCCATGGCCCCGCAGCCCAGGCGCAAAAGCCGGTTGGGCCCTCGGACGGAATGAAGGGTCTTGAAGGCGCCCGTGGCGAGGATCGCGCTCGCGGCGAACAGCATCACCGCCGAGGCCGTCTCGACCGGCCCGTCGTCGAGGCTCATCTCGCCGAACAGCTTCGGGCGCTCCAGGAAGATGGCGAGGAACAAAAGCGCGATCCCCACGACCGCCCAGAGGACGAGCAAGCGGAGCTGACGCCAGCCGCCCGCCGCGCCGGCTGCGCCCTCGGTCACCGTCGCCGGGCCGCCTCCTCCCAGCGGCCAGATCGCAGCGACGAAGAGAAGGCTGGCCAGCGCAAGGAAGAAGCTTCTCGCGGGATAGACACCCGGCCAGGGATACCAGCCCTCGAACTGCCCCCATTCGCCCCGCGTGACCAAGGGAAAGACGGCCGCGTCCGCGAACACCGTATCGGCAGCCACGCCCAGCACGGCCGAGACGACCGCCAGCCCGAGGAGGACACAGGTTTCCGTGGCGCTCTCACTACTTTGGTAGCTGAGGCTTGTCATGGGGACCAACTAACTCAATGCTTATTGCACGGTGCGATAATCAATTCTAAAGCGACCAGTTTATACAAGAATGAGATCGATTGGAACTCTAGGCTCGTGCGTTGAGTCATCGATATTGGGTAATTCGCGCTGGGTAATTATACCGCAGTTGATGGACTATCAGTGCATTCTTGTCCGATTATGTCCGCGCCCCATATCGAATCTTTAGGGGTGCAAAAGTCTCGCGAGGCGCTGAAACTTCGAGCCGCTTGGAGATACACCAAATGTAGGATTACGGATCGCGATATCTCTGTTAAACTGTTGTCTGTCGAGTTCATTAGTTACTTTGAGTTGGGGGGTAACAATGATCTCAGAGAACAAGAAACAGACGATCCGCGTCACCGCAGTCTTTGTGCTCATGGCCGTCCTGGCGGTGGTCCTGTTATACGACAACGGTTTCACCGGCATGTCGTTGATGCTCGACTGAAGGCGCTACGGCGCGATGAGCCGTCTCGACCGGCAGCGAGGCGGGATCCGTGCTAGGGTGCCGCATGATGGGCACCTCGACCACGTGGCTGGCCGGCCTCGCCGTTTTGACGGCCATAGGCGCTGGCGCCGCCGGCCTCGGTGGCGCCCGGGCCGCGGGCCAGCCGGATGCCCTACCCGAGGGCGCCGGCAAGGTCCTCGTCGAGAACGTTTGCGCGAGCTGCCATGGGATCGACCGGATTCTCGCCAGTTCCGGCTACAGCCGCGAGGGCTGGCAGGAAGTGACCGCCACCATGGTCGACCTGTCGGCCAGCCCCGCCGAGCGGGAACGGATCCTCGACTATCTGGCCCACCATTTTCCGCCGAACGAGCGGCACGCCCCTCGGCTGATCGCCGGCGAGGCGGAAATCGCCTTCACCGAATGGCAAGTGCCGACCCTGGGCCAGAGGTCGCGCGACCCGATTCAGGCGGCCGACGGTACGATCTGGTGGGCCGGTCAATGGGGCAACCTGATCGGCCGCATCGATCCGACCTCCGGCGCCATGACGGAATACCCGCTGCCGGGCGGCGCCAAGCCGCACAGCGTCACTTTGGATCGCGCCGGCGCGGTCTGGTACACCGGCAATGGCAACGCCACGATCGGCAAGCTCGACCCGCAGACGAACGCGATCGCCATCTACGAGATGCCCGATCCCGGCGCGCGGGATCCGCACACGGCGATCTTCGACGCGGAAGGCGTTCTCTGGTTCACCCTCCAGCACAGCAACATGGTGGGCCGGCTCGACCCGTCGAGCGGCGAGATCAGGCTGGCGACGATGAAGACGCCGGGCTCGCGGCCCTACGGAATCAAGATCGACGCCGAAGGCTCGCCCTGGATCGCCTGCAACGGGCACAACTGCCTGGTCAAGGTTGAACCGGCCACCCTGGCGCTCACCGAGATCGCGCTGCCCGACCCCCGCACGACCGTGCGGCGGCTCGATACCGATGACGACGGCCGGATCTGGTACGTCAATTCGTCGCTGGGCCGGCTCGGCCGCTTCGATCCGAAGACCGGCGAGATCGAGGAATGGCCGTCGCCCAGCGGGCCGGACTCCCACCCCTACGCCCTCGCGGTGCTCGACGGCGTCGTCTGGTACAACGAGTCCGGCCAACGGCCGGACGCCCTGGTCCGCTTCGACCCGGCGACGCAGACGTTCCAGAGCTGGGCGATCCCCTCGGGCGGCGTCTACGCCGGCATCGTCAGGCATATGCGCGCCACCCCGGACGGCGACCTGCTGATCCATCAGAGCAGCACCAACCGCATCATCCGGGTCTCCGTCGTTCCGCCGCCGCCGAAGGCGGACTAGACCGGGCCGCGGCGCCGCTCACATGGACAGCACGTCGTCGTCGGCCGGGTCGTGGACGCTGACGAGATAGGACGCGCGCCGGCGGGTTTCCCTCGGAGCGGCGAAATCTTCGCGTCGGCGCTCTTGCGCCTTCCGCCATGCCCGGCGCTCGTCCGGGGTCGCCGGCCGCACAGACAAGGCGTCCTCACCGTCCCACAGGGGATCGCCGTCGGCGTCCTCGTAGTAGGAGAGATCGTCTTTCAACCCCTCGTCCTCGAGGTGGCGCCGCGCCGCCGCTGCATCGCGGGCGGCAAAGGCGTATGTCGGCCGGACGCCGACAACGAGCGTCCAGACAGCCATCGTCGACTCCTCGACGCGGCACGAGATCGCAACGGGCAAGGGGATCGATCCGCTCGGGCCGCGTCAGCGTGGGTTGCGCTTCGAGGCGACAAGCAGCACCAGCCACGCCAAGCCGGTGGCCAGCATGAAAAGCATGAGCGCCGGCAAGGCCAAGGCGACGAGCGGCTTGCCCTCGCCCACATAGGTGGTGATCGGCCCGCCCAATGCAATGTATGCGGCGACCGCCGCTGCAGCCACGATCCAGGCCCAGAAGAGTCGCCGCCGCCACTTGCCGCGCAGAGCTTGGTTCGAGGGTGTCGTCATGATCGTCCAACCATGGGTCGTTCAGCGGATCTCTCCTGCGCGCCGAAACAGCCCTCGCGCGCCGGCGCGGGCGAGCTTCTCGGCACTCCGCAGAAGGCGTCCACCTTGCTCAACGCGCGTGTCCCGGCGAAGTTCCGGCCGGGCCGTCCCCGGGTCGCCGTGACTCGTCCCGCGCGCCGCCGTCGCGCATTCGATCTTTCAATTCGAACAAGCCATTAAATTCGTTCGCCCGAGGCTCGCCGCCGCGGCGTTGGCCCCCTGCCGGCCCGCTTCCGGCGGCGGAGCGGTCCGCCGAGGAGGCCGGCGTGCGCATATTCTGCTAGCCGCGGCACGCCATTTCTGCTGCAGTGAGGCAAAAATCCCCACCGGACGGCGCGCTCACTGGGCCGGCTCCCTGCCGAGCCCGAAGCACAAAGAGGAAGAACCTATGGTCACTTGGACACCCGATCCGACGTTCTATCCGTCGCCGCGCATGGCCATGAAGGCGCCCGAGGAGAAGCTGGCCTACGTCGCGAGCTTCGATCCGGAGCGCAAACGCGCCGACGCCATGGCGGTGGTCGACTTGGACCCGAAATCCAAGGCCTACGGATCCATCGTGGGCCAGACCGACCTCGCCGTGGGCGACGAGCTGCATCACTTCGGCTGGAACGCCTGCAGCTCCTGTCTCTGCCCGAACGCCCCGCACCCGCACGTCGAGCGCCGCTATCTGATCGTCCCGGGCATCCGCTCCTCGCGGCTGCACGTCCTGGACACCAAGCCCAATCCGAAGCAGCCCGAGCTGGTGCGCACCATCGAGGCCGACGAGCTGGCCGAGCGCGCCGGCTACTCCCGCCCGCACACGGTGCACTGCGGCCCCGAGGGGATCTACGTCAGCGCGCTCGGCGGCGCCGACGGCAAGGGGCCGGGCGGCGTCTTTCTGATGGACCACGAGACCTTCGACGTGCGCGGCCAATGGGAGCTCGACCGCGGGCCCCAGGAGTTCGCCTACGATTTCTGGTGGCACCTCGGCCACGACACCATGGTGACCAGCGAATGGGGATCGCCCGATATGTTCGAGGACGGGCTCATCCCCGAGCAGATCCTCGGCGCCAAATACGGCCGCCGGCTCCATTTCTGGGACCTGCACAAGCGCCGGCACCTGCAGGAGATCGATTTCGGCGACAAGTACCAGCTCGTCTTCGAGCTGCGGCCCGCCCACAATCCGACCAAGGCCTACGGCTTCGTCGGCGTGGTTCTGTGCCTTGAGGATCTCTCCTCGTCGATCTGGCTGTGGCACCGCGACGGGGCGAAATGGTCGGCGAAGAAGGTGATCACCATCCCGGCCGAGCCGGCCAAGGCCGACGACCTGCCGCCGCTTCTCAAGGGCTTCGAGGCGGTTCCCCCGCTGGTCACCGACATCGACCTCTCGGTCGACGACAAGTTCCTCTACGTCTCGTGCTGGGGAACCGGCGACTTTCATCAGTACGACGTCTCCGACCCCTTCAACCCGAAACTCACGGGCAAGCTGCGGATCGGCGGCATCGTGTCGCGCGCCGAGCATCCGAAGAACGGCGGGGCCCTCAACGGCGGGCCGCAGATGGTGGAGGTCAGCCGCGACGGGCGACGGATCTACTTCACCAACTCCCTCTATGGCGCGGTGGACCCGCAGTTCTATCCCGACGGCATCGACGGCTGGATGGTCAAGGTGAACGCCAAGCCGGAGGGCGGCATGGCATTCGACGAGGACTTTTTCGTCTCCTGGCCGGACGGCCATCTGCCCCACCAGGTACGCCTGCAGGGCGGCGACGCCTCCTCCGATTCCTACTGTTATCCATGATCGGCGGCGCGGCGGGGCGCGCGGCGCGCCCTGCTGACGGTGCATGACGCTTCTCTGGCCGTGGTTGGTCATCGCCGCGCTGGGCGCCTTTCACGGCATGAACCCGGCGATGGGCTGGCTGTTCGCCGTCGCCCTGGGGCTGCATCGCCGCAGCCGGCGGGCGGTTCTGCTCGCCATCGTGCCGATCGGGATCGGACACGCCCTGGCGATCGCCTTCGCGGTCGGGCTGTTCCTCGCCGCTGGGTCCCTGCTCGATCAAGCGGCGCTGCGCTGGGGCGGCGCGGCGCTGCTCGCCGGCTGGGCCCTCTATCACCTGGTTCTGGGGCACCGCCGGCGGGTGCGTTTCGGCATGCAGGTCGGCATGTTCGGCCTCTTTCTCTGGTCGTTCCTCATGGCCACCGCCCACGGCGCCGGACTGATGCTGCTGCCCGCCCTCCTGCCCCTCTGCCTGGCGGCGAGCCCGGCGGCGGAGCTGACCGCGTCCGGCTCGCTCGGCGTCGCCCTCGCCGCCGTCGCGCTCCACACCGTCGCGATGCTGGCGGTGACCACCGCCGCGGCCTTCGCGGTCTACGAGTGGGTCGGCCTCGCGGTGCTTCGCCGCGGCTGGGTCAACCTCGATCTCGTCTGGTCGGTGGCGCTCTTCGCCGCTGCCCTCTTGCTCGTGATGCTGTAGCCCGCGCACCCCGCGGGCCGGTCGTGGCGGTGGAGGCGTCGAGCACGGCGGCGGGGAACTCTTTGCCGGGCGGCGGCGTTGAGAGAGGGTCAAGTGCATGTTTGCCCCCTAGAGATGGCCCCGTCGTCTGTTCCCTTCACGACCCGATCCCGGCGGGGCCATCTTTTTCCGCACGGCATTGATCCGGGCTTTGATCTTCATCAATGCGCCCGATATCCGGAGCCTCCAAACTTCGTCCACTTGCGCACTCGTCCGATCCTGGCCCCGGCCCGAGCCGGGGCCTTTTTTTTTGCGCGCTCGGCGACCGGCTAAGGCATTGACGGAGCGAATATTTGCCGCCCCGTCCAGCGACAAGAGCGCCCCACGGGCAGGTGAAGGCCGTCCGCGGGGCGCCAAGTCCAAATCAAGAGAGGTCACGCCTGCAAGGCAGGCAGTGCCAGGCTCAGGCTAGCCTCCCGGCGCGCGC
>JAWWCG010000179.1:0-6816 GCA_033720555.1 Kiloniellales bacterium
CCGGACCCTCGCAGGGCGCGAGATCTTCGCCTTCGACAAGGAGCTTCACGCCCCGCCCAACGCGGTCCCGCCGGCGCTTTATCTGCGGCTCGGCGACTTTCGCGACACCCTTCCGGCGATGGCCGGCCAAATCCCGCCGGCCGCCCTCGCCCACGCCGACATCGGCAGCGAGGACCGCCAGGCGGACGCCGCTTTGGCGGACGCGATCGCCGGGCCGATCGCCCGGCTGATGGCCGAGGGCGGGCTGGTGCTGAGCGACCGGGCGCTCTGCCATCCCCGGCTCCGAGAGATCGAGACGGCGCGCGCGGATCTGCCGGCCGGCGTTTCGCCGTGGCGCTACTTCACCTATCGGGTGGCGGGGCCCTGACGGCTCTAATGACGGCTTTAATAAGGGGTGCAGGCGCCGAAGATCACGAAGGCGACGTCCGCGCCGGAGCCGGTCAGCACCATGGCGCCGCTCTCCTGGTCGATCGACAGGCTCCAGCCGATGCCGTCGCGCACCTCCTCGAAGCCGTCCTCCGCCCCCTGCAGGACGAGCCGGCCGTCGACGGTCTCGCTGCGCTCGATCTCGCTGGTGACGTCGTCCTCGCCGGGCCGCGTGCGGGTCACTTGCTGGGCCGCGAAATCGATCCGCAGGAAGCGAGGCAGGCGCGCCGTCTCGGCGCTCACCCTTTGGCAGCCGTCCACCGGCACGCATTCCAGGATATCGGCCGGGGCGCAGATCACCGGCTCCGAGCCGTCGATGGCCGCCCGAGCGGCCCACGCCGTGGTCAGCGCGGCGGCGGCGAGACAAAACGCGACAATTCTCATCCCCGTGATCCCCAAGTCTCAGCTCACCGAATAGCCGCGGCCCGACATGCACGCCGCGTAGGCGCGGTTATAGTTGCCGCGTTGCTGGGCGTATTGGGCGGTCTGCTGGCGCTCCCAATCGTCGCGCTTCTTCTTGTTCTTCTCGTGCTGGCCCTGGCTGGTCAGGCCGCCGAGGATGCCGCCGAGGCCGCCGCCGAGCAGCGCGCCGGTTCCGGCCTTGCCGCCGACGATCGCCCCGCCGATAGCGCCGGCGCCGGCGCCGATCGCGGCGCCGCCCAACGCGCCCGGGCCGGTGGACTTGTCCTTGGGCGGCGGCGCCGTCGCGGTCGGGACCGCCATGGGATCGAAGCCGCTTTGCTGCTTGGCCCAGTTGTAGCACGCGAACTCGTCCTGCTCCTGCTGCTGCTGGCTCTGGCCCTTGGTGGGGTAGGCGAACAGCTCTTGCGCCTGCGCCGTCGACGGCGCCAACAGCGCGACGGCGGCGAACGCGCAGATCATCGCGGAGGTCATGGCGGAGATCATGGCGGAGATCATGGCGGAGTTCATGAACCTGCGTCTCATCGCATCCTCGAGATCTTCGATGTGCCTGGCACGGCAGCGCGGCCGGCGAAAAATCCGCCTCGGGCGAGCCCTGCGAGAGTGAAGCCCTCTGGCCCGCGCTTCGAGCAGCGATCTTCCCCGATTAGCGCCCAAGGGTCAATTGCGCCCGCCGCCGGCGGCAGGCTCGGGCGTCGCGATCAGTCGCCCGACCCGCCGGGCGTGACGCAATTGTAATCGTAGAGCCGCTCGGTGGTCTCGGGTCCCAAGGGGCGGTCCCCCAGGGGCTCGGCCGTCTTGCCATAGCCCCGGCAGTACTCCGCCGCCGCGGCCGCGACGTCGTCCCATGGCGCGCCCGTGATCGAGACGGTGTCGCTGTCGCCGGCCAGGATCTTCGGGCCGCCGCACGCCGCCAGGACGCCGGCCAGCGCGCCGGCCAGCGAGAAGACAATCGTTGCGCGACCCAGCCTCATGACGATCGGCCCCCTTGGCGGTTCGGCAGAGCGCGAATTGTGGTCCGGCCTCGGCGCGCTGACAAGCGTACGGGCCCGGCGTTCCCCGGCGTTCCCCGGCGTTCCCTGGCGTTCCCTGGCGTTCCCCGGCGTTCCCGGGCGCTCGCGCCCCGGCGGGCGGCCGGTTCGCCTTTCGCTCGTTTCGACATTGTGCCAAATTTGCACGTCGGATTCGGGGTTCGGGCCCGATCTTGGCGCCGCGCGGTGGCAACGCGCGATAGCAACGCGCGGTGGCGCCGCGAGATGGCAACACGACAGGGACGCGAGGGAGACGCGGCAGGTGAGACGGCGGATCGGGCAACGGCTTTGCGTCCTGGCGGCGGCGCTCGGACTCGGCGTCGCCGGGCTGGCGGCGCTGGGCCAGGAGCTGGGCGCGACCGGGTTCGACGGCACCGACGCCAACCAGGACGGCCAGCTCGACCCGGGCGAGTGGGATCGGGCGAGCGCCCAGCTCTTCGACAGCATCGACGCGGATGGCGACGGTCTGGCGAGCGTCCAGGAGTTGCGCCAAGCCTTCGACAGCTTCGACGCCGACGGCGACGGCACCATCGAGGCGGACGAATCGCCGCTCGTCATCATCCTGGGCGACGCCGATGAGGACGGCGCCGTCACGCCGGCCGAGTTCGCCGCCATCGACTGGGCGCGCCAGTCCCTCGATCGCGACGGCGACGGCGCCCTCAGCCGCAACGAGTTCCGCGACGCCCGCCGCGAGATCTACGACCGCGCCGATTTCGACCGAAGCGTCAGCCTCAACCGCTCCGAGTATCAAGGCGCGCCGAGCCTGTCGCTGTTCCGGTTCTAACCATGACAGACTGGCGGACGGCGACGGCCAGGCGGCACCCGCGCGCGATGCGCGGCGCCCTCTCGCCCGTCGGACCGCGCGAGCGGAGACGGTGAGCTTATGTCGATCGCGACCATCAAAGAGTTCCTGCGACTAGAGGCCTCCGCCGGCATCATCCTGGTGATGTCGGCCGCCCTGGCCTTGGTGTTGGCCAACTCCCCGCTGTTGCCGTTCTACCAGCTCTTCCTCGACGTGCCGGTCGCCGTCCAGGTGGGCGCGCTGGAAATCGCCAAGCCGCTCCTGCTCTGGGTCAACGACGGCCTGATGGCAGTCTTCTTCTTCCTGGTCGGGCTCGAAATCAAGCGCGAGGTCCGGCAAGGCGAGCTGTCGACCTGGTCGCAGGCCTCCCTGCCCTGCCTCGCGGCGATCGGCGGCATGGCGGTGCCGGCGCTGATCTACGTCCTGATCAACCTCGGCGACCCGGTCACCCTGCAGGGCTGGGCGATCCCGGCGGCGACCGACATCGCCTTCGCGCTCGGCGTGCTGGCCCTGCTGGGCAACCGCGTGCCGCCGAGCCTCAAGATCTTTCTCCTGGCCCTCGCCATCATGGACGACCTGGGCGCGATCGTGATCATCGCCATTTTCTATACCGCGGATCTGTCGGTGCTCTCGCTCGCCCTGGCGGGCTCGGGGCTCGTTATCCTGGCGCTGTTCAATCTGTTCGGCGTGATGCGCCTGGCGGCCTATCTGATCGTCGGCCTGGCGATTTGGGTCTGCGTCTTGAAATCGGGCGTCCATGCGACCCTGGCCGGCGTGGCGGTGGCCTTCTTCATCCCGCTGAAGCCGCGCGCCGAGGGCGGCGAGCCGCTGCTCAAGGAACTCGAGCACATGCTCCACCCCTGGGTCGCCTTCATGATCCTCCCGTTCTTCGCCTTCGCCAACGCCGGCGTCTCGCTGCAAGGGCTGACGCTCGACTCCCTGCTCGCGCCGGTGCCGCTCGGGATCGCGGCGGGACTGTTCATCGGCAAGCAAGTGGGCGTCTTCGGCTTCACCTACGCGACCGTTCGCTATGGACTGGCGCCGATGCCCCAGGGCACCACCTGGCTGCAGATCTACGGCCTGTCGTTCCTGACCGGGATCGGCTTCACCATGAGCCTGTTCATCGGCACCTTGGCGTTCGACACGGCGGAGCACGCGACCGGCGTGCGCCTCGGGGTGCTGATCGGATCGCTGCTCTCGGCGGTCGGCGGCTACCTCCTGCTACGGCTGAGCGCGCCCGCCGTCGAGCGGACCTCACCCGAAGCGGAGATGCAGCGAACCGACGCCGAGAAAGGCGCCTGAGCGCTTGCGCCTTGTCGGACCCGGGCGACGTCGATCGAGGATCCTCGCGCCAGCGCAATTCCGCACACCCAGTCGAAATCCGCGCGCCCAGTCGCGCCGGGCGAAGCCGGCGGGCTGCCGAGCTCACCTCGATTGCCATGCCGCCGAGGTGCGGCTAAACGTGAACGGAGGATTGAAAATCACAACGCCGCTAGCGTGCGGCGGTTGATTGTGCTATTGTAACCCTCGGTTGATGTAACGATCTGTAAAATCGCTGTCTAATTCGATCTTCAAGATTGCATTTGTCATTGGCCATAGGGGGGCGGTCGACGATGCAAATCAAACGAGGATTGCTTCACGACGATAACGGGGACCGAATCGCGTTCGAGCGTAGCCCCAATCACGGCGGGAGTCTCACGCCGCGCTTCCTGATCATGCACTACACCGCCGGGGCGTCGGCGGAGAGTTCCATCCGGCACCTCACCACGAGCGGCGTGGGAGCGTCGGCCCACGTGGTGATCGGCCGCGACGGCACGGTGACCCAATTGGTGCCCTTCAACAAAGTGGCCTGGCACGCCGGGCCCAGCCGCTGGCAGGGCTTGACCGGCCTGAACCAGCATTCGATCGGCATCGAACTGGATAACGCCGGGCCGCTCGAAGGCGGGCCGGGGGCCTGGCGGTCCTGGTTCAAGCGGGCTTATCCGGACCACGAGGTCGTCGTCGCCGCGCACAAGCACGACGGCATCGAGCGCGGCTGGCACGACTACACGGAAATCCAACTCGCCGCGGCGCTGGACGTCTCGCAAGCGTTGTTCGAGCACTACCGGCTGGTTGACATTCTCGGCCACGACGACATCGCGCCAGAACGCAAGCAGGACCCGGGCCCGGCTTTTCCGATGGCGCATTTTCGCGCTCGCATGGTCGGGCGCGCCGGCGACGCCTTCCAGGAGTTCGTCACCACGGCGGAGCTCAACATCCGCGAGGGGCCGGGAACGCAATTCGCCAAGCTGGAGGGCTCCCCGCTCAAGACGGGGACGCGGCTCACCCTCGAGGTTCGCGACGCAAGTTGGTGCTTCGTCGAAGTCCTGGACAAGAACGGGAACCCGACGATGACCGGCTGGGTGCATGGCAATTTCATCGCGCCGGTCTCCGACGAAAGCGAATAGGCGGCACGCTCGTGAGCAAGCGGGGCGGCAAGTGGCCCGGGCTGATGGCGTTGTCCGCCGTCCTTCTGGGCTGCACGCAAATCACCGTCGTCGGCGCCGACGGCGAGGTGACGACGGAAAATGGCGTTGGCATCGTCAAGCTCGAGGCCCATCCGAATCGCCAACCGCAAATCATCCGTTCGACCGGCTTCGGGATCGTCTCGCACGACGGCCGGCTGACCATCGGCTATCACGCTTCCGACATCGCCCTGCTGCCGAGCGACGACTGCCGCATTGTCGTTTGGCTGGAAGAAGGGCAATCGCTCGAAGCCATTCAGGACATCGTCGCGGAGAACGACGACATCTGCGTTATCGACAACGGCCGTACAAATCTAACGGGGAGCAAGCCATGAAACACGCGAAAGCACTTGGCGCCGCACTGGGGCTGATCGCCCTCGTCGGCTGCGGCAACACGGACAGCAGCCACCTCGTCTTCGGCCAGGACATCGTGGTCGGGTTGACGATCAGCGCCTCGGCGCCGGAGCAAGGCGGCGAATTGACGCTCGGATACAAGGACCGAAACATCGCCGTCGTGCCGGTCGCGATAAAAGACGAAACCGGCAAGTACATTTCTCTCGGCGGCTACGGGCAGGCCCCCGGCGAGGCAGACCTGCCTTCAGACGCTTTTTCGACGCTCGGTCAGTTCGAGATGCGGACCGGTCAAGACGGCACGGTCTCGGTCGGCCTGGGCAAATTCTTCGCCACCGGCATCGCGGCGCAGAATCTCTCCGCGGGCTTGGCGCAAACTGCGCAAGACAACCAAGACAACTAAGGTCGCGGCGACGGCAAGGCCCCCGCCCTGCACAGGCCCAGGCAGGTGAGCGGGCGAGGCTTCGTCGGACCTTGGGCCGCGGCGCGAGGTGGACTGACGACTGAGCGTTCGAGAGCACGACGCATGATCACGCATCGGACTAGCCAGGATGCCTGATACCCCGCGCATTCCCGGATCACCGATGGGTCCGGCGCGCCCGGCACGGCCGGCGCGCCCCGAACGCCCCGAACGCCCCGAGCGGCCAGAGCGACCGGAACGGCCTGAGCGACCGGAGCGCCCGGCACGTCCGCGGATGCCCGGCATGCCGCAACGCCCCGAGCGGCCGGAGCGCCCCGAACGGCCGGAGCGCCCCGAACGGCCGGAGCGCCCCGAACGGCCAGAGCGCCCGGAGCGGCCGCGGATGCCCGGCACGCCCGAACGCCCGGAACTTCCGGAACGTCCGGGTATCCCCGGCACGCCCGCCGCGCCGGAACGCCCTTCGAGCCCCGGCAGCCCGGCGCGACCGGAACCGCCTGAACGTCCCGCGTGAATTGCCCGGACCTCCCCGCGTGGCGACGTTGCGCGCGTCGACGCCAGACCCAATTGCGCGCCCGTCGATGTCGCGCGGAATGGCGTTTGACTCCCCGCCGGTCGAACATGGTTAATGGCGGCGCACGAAAAAACCGGCTGGGAGGCCCGAATGCTCACCCGAATGCTGATGGGGACCGTCAGACGCGCCGCCCCGCCAGTCCTGGCCGGCGTCGTGGTGCTCGCCGCGGCCGTCGGCGCGGCGCAGCCTGCCCAGTGCGAGGCGCTCAAGGTCGCCGGCATCTTCGAGACCCCCATCGAGGAGCCCTGGGTCACCCAGATCCATCAGGCCCTGCTCAGGGCCGAGGACGA
>JAWWCG010000180.1:0-6801 GCA_033720555.1 Kiloniellales bacterium
AGGAGCGCGAGGTCCGCGGTGGTGGTGCCGCGCGGCGGCCGCACGAAGAACGGCACGCGGTCGTCGCCGCCTTCGGTCGTCAGGCGGGCGGCGTAGACGCCGCTGCGCAGCGAGTCGGGGATGGTCAGCGCGAAGTCGGCCTGCCAGCCGGCGTCGTAGAGGTCGTCCTCGTGGTAATGAATCGCGTCGTACTGCTCCGGCGCGTGCCGCCAGCACTGCTCCTCGCCGGTCCAGCCGGGTCCCGTCATGGCGCGCGCCGGCAGGTGCAGCGCGCGGCCGTGCAAACCGTGCGGGCCGACGTCGAGGATGCGCGCGCCGGCCATCTCCCGGGAGAAGTCCCACGCCGCCACGACGCGCTTGGAGAGAGATTCGGCGGGGCGCGCCGACGCCAGCAGTCGCGTCGCGGCGCGGTCGAGCGCGCCCTTCGCGACCCGGGGACGGGCGATCTTGCCGTTGAACTGCAGGCGGCTCGCCAGCCGGCCGTCGCCGGTCTCGACGCAGGCCGCGGCGACGGTGAAGGGCGCTTCTGCCGGCGCCGCCGGCGCGTCGGCGGTCGTCTCGAGCTCGCCGTCGTCGTCGAGCCCGGGATGGGGCGCCAGCGGCTGCTGGTGGACGCGGACCGTCTTGGCGTCCCGGTCGTAACTGGCGGCCAGGAAATACCAGCGGCGCGGCAGCAGCGCGCGCCCCGTGCTGAGGCAGCGCACGGCGCCTTGGCCGGCGCCGAGCAGCAGGCCCGCCGCGCCGTCCTCGATCACCAGGGCGTAGCCGGCCTGGGCCGCCTCGGACCACCGCCCGAGCACGACTTGCCGGCCCTTGTCCGGCGTGGTCGGCCAGACGAAGGCCTGGAGCGTGAAGCTGGAGAGGTCGAACCTGGCATCGGCCGGGACGTGGACGAAGGACCCGGCGTGGGCCACCTGCCGGCGGCCGGGATAGTCGCCGTCGACCGCCGTCCCGATCGCCTCCTCCTTGAAGCCGGCGCCGTCGGGATGCAGGTCGCCGGAGACGAGGCGCACGATGTCGGCGCGGTAGGGCGTCTCCGCTTCGCTGCTCACCATGAAGCGCACCGTGTCGCCCGGCGCCGCGCTGATCCGGTCGCTATAGCCGACGATGCGCTTCATGCCTCACCCCCACTCCCGATGTGCGGCAAAGGACGGCGCGCCGCCCCCTGCCGCCGGCCCTTTCCACCGGCCCGTGTCGTCGGCCCGTGTCGTCGGCCCGCGATGCTCGTCACGAGGCGTCGATCTTGCGGCCGGTCCTTTGCTCCCAGCGCAGCTTGAAGACCGCGCGCTCGGCGTCTTCGGCGCTGGTGTAGACGCGATCGTCGAAAATGCGCGGCGGCTCGCCCCGCACGCCGCTCAGCTGGCCCAGCACCCATTCGCGATGGGGCTTGGTGCAGACCAGGACGTACCTGTCCTTGACCGGCCCGCCGCGCAGCACGTTGAGCAGCCGCTGCAGCTCGGCGCTGTGGTGGCCGAAGGGTCGGCGCAGGAACTCGGCCACCAGGTCGTCCCGCTCCGGATCGATTTGATACATGGGATCGCTCGTCCTTCGATGACGACAAGGAATTAGGAGCAATCCGCCCTTGGCCGCAAGCCTGAAATCCCCGGCGCCGCGCCGCCTCCGCCCAAGCGGCCGCTACTCCGGCACCCCCGCGGTGCGAAGCTGCTCGAGTCGGCGCTCGAGGTCGGCCGGGTCTGAGTAGGGCACATAGGCGGCGTAGGCCTTCAAGGTAAAGCGCGGATTGATCCGCAGGATCTCCGCCGCGGCCGCGCGCGCGTCGTCGCTCCGGCCGAGGGCCGCGTAACAGGCCGCCAGGCCGACGTGGAGCGAAACGTAGTTCGGGTCGAGAGCGACGCCGCGCCGGGTCACCTCGACGCAGCGGGCATTGTCGCCGACGAGCCAGTACGCGACGCCGAGCCATTCCAGATAGTTCGGCGGATGGAAGGGATCGAGGCGGATCGCCTGCTCGAGAACGGCGGCGGCCTCTTCGCCCCGCCCGGCGTAGGTCAGCATCGAGCCGAGGTTGGCGAGGGTGATGGCGTCTCCGGGCTGGAGCGCCAGCGCCTTGTCGGCCTCCCGATTGGCCGCGTCGAACTCGCGGCGCCACTGATAGATCATCGCCAGGAGAACGTGCGGCGCCGCCTCCGACGGGCTGAGCTCGGCCGCCGTCGTCGCCAGCTCCCGGGCGCGCGAGAGGTTCTGATCGCGCTTGCGCCCCCACACCCGCCATTCGTCGAAATGGTAGAAGCCGAGCAGGCTGTGGGCCTCGGCATAGGCCGGATCGAGCGCGATGGCGCGCTGGAGCAGATCGCGCGCCTGGTTGGCCGCCGCGTGGTCGAAGCGGGTCAGGAGCTTTCGCGCCCTCAGGACCAAGTCGTAGGCTTCGAGGCTGGTCGTCTCCGGCCCCTCGTCGCGCCGCTCGCGCTCGCGCTCGGTCAGGTGCAGCTCGAGCGCCTCGACCACCCGCGCGATGATCGCGTCCTGAACGGCGAAGACGTTGTCGAGCTCGCGGTCGTAGCGCTCTGCCCACACATGCCCGCCGGTCGTGGCGTCGATGAGCTGGGCGTTGATCCGGACCTGATCGCCGACGCGCCGGACGCTGCCCTCGAGCACGTAGCGCACGCCCAGTTCCTCGGCCACCTGGCGCACCTTCGCCGGGCGGTCCTTGTAGACGAAGGACGAGTTGCGGGCGATCACGAACAGCCCGGAGATCTTCGACAGGTCGGTGATCAGATCCTCGGCCATGCCGTCGGCGAAGTACTCCTGGTCCGCGTCGTCGGAGAGGTTCTTGAACGGCAGCACGGCGATCGATGGCTTGTCCGGCAGCGGCAAAGCCATGCGCGCCTCGGAGGCGGGCTCCACCGCCGGCGCCCAGGGCCGCCACCAGAGGAGGCCGGCGATCCCGGCGAGGATCAAGGCGCCCGCCGCCGCGATCCAGAACCGGCGCCCGCCGGCCCGCGCTGTCGGCGGCGGCGCGACGGGCGTCGCCAGGGCCGCCGCCTTGTCGTCGAGCGCGATGCGATAGACGGTGACCGGCTCGGCGATGTTCTTGACCGTTTTCGCGCCGAGCGGCTCGAAGGTGAGGTCGAGCTTGTCCTTCACTTGGTCGAACACGTTGCGCGCCACGCAGACGCCGCCGGGCTCGGCCAGGCCCTCGAGCCGCGCGGCGACATTGACGCCGTCGCCGTAGAGGTCGTCCGCCTCGACGACGATGTCGCCGATGTTGATGCCCATGCGGTAGACGACCCGCCGACCTTCGGGCGCGGCGGCGGCGCGCGCGTTCATGACCTGCTGGATCTCGATGGCGCACTGGACGGCGCCCACGGCGCTGGGAAACTCGGCCAGCAGCCCGTCGCCCATCAGCTTCACGATGCGCCCGTGATACTGCGCGAGCTTGGGTCCGATCAGTTCTTCGCGGTGGCTTTTCAAGGCCGCCAGCGTGCCGGCCTCATCCTCGCGAACGAGGCGGCTGTAGCCGACCACGTCGGCGGCGAGAATGGCGGCGAGCCTACGTTCCAAGCCCTGTCTCCGTCGCTCGTGCGCCGCGGGCTGGGCGTCGGCAGGCCGCGGAGCGATCCGCGGCGCCCGCGGGCCGGGCGGCCGGTGCGGCCGGTGCGGCGGCGCGGCCGCGCGCTGGTTCGCGCGCTAGTCCAGCTCGGCGACGGCCTCGACGCAGGAAATGAGCCGGTCCGCCGACTTCGACTGTCGCTCGGCGGGCAGGTCGAAGAACACTTTCGCCAACTGCCGGCATTGGCCGATGTCGGGCCGGCCGATGGCGGCGACCGGATCCGGCTGCGGAACGGGATCGGGCGTCTCGAGCGCCGCGGTCACGGTCTCCGGCGACGGGATCTGCGCCACCGGCTTGATCGGCGGGGGCGCCGGCGCATCGGTTTGCGCGGGCGCGACGGCCGCCCACAGCAACAGGGGACCGGCGAGGCCCGCGACGAGGGTCAGTCGTGCCATGGGATATGCCCTTCCTTGCAAGTTTCCAAACCAGAGCGGCCCGAGGCGCTCGGCCGCCGATCGAAAATGGCGGCGCCCGCCCGGCGCCCGCCGGACCCGACCACCCGCCACGTGCCGCCGTGGTCGGGTCAGGCGACCGGCCGGCCCGGCGGCCTCAGGCCGCGGCTCTGTGGCGACAGTAGCACGAGGCCTTGATCTCGACCTCGGCGCGGGCCAGCGCCTTGTCGAGCAGCAGCTTCACGTGCGCCGCCTCGTGCGTCTCGCCGCGGTGGGTCAGGCACTCGTAGAGGCCGTGCAGGCTCCACACGTTGCCGGGATGCTGGCAGACCCGGCTCAAGGTGGCGTCGAGGCCGAGGTCGGCCCGGTAGATCGCCTCCGCCTCGTCGTATCTGCCCTGGTCCAGGAGCAGAGCGCCGAGGGCGTGGCGCGCCGGCTGCATCCATCCCCACGGTTCGTCGTAGGGCAGGGTGTCGTCCAGCTCGACCGCGCGGCGCAGGTGCGCGAAGGCGGTGTCGTGGTTGCCCTTGTGGTATTCCAGCTCGCCCAAAAGCATCTGCTCGGCGATCTTGAGGATGTCGTGGCAGGTGTTGTTGAACAGCATGCGGCTTTCGGGCACCCGGTCGCGCGCCGCGACGAAGAGGTCGCGCTCGGCTTCCGCCCCGGCGATGTCGCCGCTGTTGGCGAGCGCGACGGTGCGCGCGTAGCGCATCATCGCCGTGGTCACGCAGTAGAGCTCGTCGTCCTCCGTCAGGCTCTGGGCCAGGATGTCCCGCCACCGGCCGAAGCGGATCAAGACATGCTGCTTCATGGGAATGAAGGCCTCGAACCAATCGGCCATGGGGCGCAGGATCGACTCGGGCAGGGTCTCGATCAAGGCGTCGGCGGTCTCCAGCGCGGGCTCGGGCTGGCCGAGGAACATCGCGCCGTAGATCTTGAAATGGAAGTTGTGGCAGCGATAGACCGAGTAGAAGTTCTCGGCCCCGGCCCGTTCCAGGAACTTCTGGTCGGCCTCGATCGCCCGGGAGTTCCTCGCCACCACGTTGGCATAGTCGCCGCAGATCACGTCGATGTGGGTCGCCATGTGGCGCAGGTGGCCCGCGTCGGGGACCAGGGTGCTCAGGCGGTCGCCGTGCCGCAGCGCGCGCTCCGGGTGGGGCGACATCTCCATCAGGTGAATGTACATGTGAAGCAGGCCGGGGTGGTCCCAGGCGCCGTCGAGCCGCTCGAAGGCGGTTTCCAGCACCGTGATCGCCTCGAGCGTGTCGGCGCCCTCGGCGGGGCGCCCCGAGGGCAGGTCCCAGAGCTGCCAGGGCGTGCGGTTCATCATCGCCTCCGCGAAGAGGCAACAGACGTCCATGTCGTCGGAAAAATCCTTGTGGACGGCGCGCATGGCGTCGGCGTAGGCATCGTTCCACGGCGCGAAGTCCTCGATCGAGGGATCCTCCGGGTAGCGGTGGGCGATGGCCTCGATCAAGGCCCGCTCCGCCGGGCTCGCCTGGTCCTTGAGCCGCATCGCCTCGGCGGCCGCCGCCCGGGCCTGGGTCAGGCAGTCCGGCTTCTCCTCGTCCTCGAACGCCTCCCACTGCTTGTTGTAGTTCGGGCCGACGGCATAGGCGATGCCCCATTGCGCCATGGCGCAGGCCGGGTCCTCTTTCAGCGCGTTCTGGAAACAGACGATCGCCTCTTCGTGATTGTAGGCGTAGATCCAAACCAGCCCCCGGTCGAACCAGAGCTGCGCCGCCGGCGACGACGTGGTCACCGCGCGCGAATAGCTGCCGAGATCGTAGTAGTCCATGATTGCCTCCCCGATTGGCGCGTCCCGGGCGATGGTACCAAAGGTATGTTGCGGGTCTAGCTCTATTCGCCCGGCGGGCCAGCGCGCTCCGGGCGCCGGCCGGGAGGCTCTTGCCGTCGATCCGGCTAGGCGCGGGCGCGGAGCCCTTGGCCCTTACATGGCGAGGAAAATCTGCTAGTAAGGACGGGCCGTTGTTGCATTGCGGACCGCAAAAGAACTGATCCGCCAGCTTCGGGGGGGCAGTCGCGATGCGCGGAAGCGCTGTCGTCGCGTGTTTGGCCATTGCCGTTTTGGGCACTGCCTGCGCATCGCCGCGGGCGGACCGGCCGGACTCCTTCGCCGCGGCGGCGCGCGCGGACCCGACGCCCGGCGCGGCCCGCTTGGCCGATGTCGCATCGCGCATCACGCTCGCCCTGGACGACGTGTGCGCTTGCCGGGCGGCGCCGGACGGCGATCCGGCGGCCTTCGGGCTGTGCGGCTATCCCATCCGGATCGAGACCGCGGCCGCGCCGCAAGCGTCGACGAACGGCCGGCGTATCCGGATCACGAGCGGTATGCTGCGCTTCTTCGCGCACGATGCCGAGCTCGCTTTCGTGCTGGCGCACGAGCTCTCGCACCTCCTGCTCGATCATGCCGGCGCGTTCGCGGGACGGCCGCCCGAGGGCGTCGAGGCGGCGGCGGACAGGCTAGGCATCCAGATCGTTTCCCGGGCGGCCTTCGATACCGCGGTCGCGGCGGACTTCCCCAAGCGCCTGGCGGGCCGTGAGCCGGCGTTCTCCGCCCGGCGGGCCGCCGCTCACAGATCGGCCCAGCGCGCCGCCATGATCCGCTCGGCCCTGGCAACCGACGCGGGCCGTCTCGAGCTTGCCAAGCTTGGCGAGGGGTGTCGCCGCTGAGGCCGCTCGGGCCAGGCAGGATCAGGTAGGGTCTAAGCGAATTTGGACCGCGGATGGGCGGGCGGGGCGCCCCCCACCCGCCGGATGCCTTTGCCCCGGGGGCGCCGCGGGACGACGCCGCCGGGATCTGCAAATCAAGCCAGGTCA